>BJHK01000009.1 GCA_014192425.1 Planctomycetia bacterium
TCGCGTTTGGTCCACCGGCCGCCTCAGCGGCAATCACCGCAGCATTCGCAAGCAGCGATCCAACAACGGTTGCAACCGCAAGGCCGGAACGTATCAGCTTCATAGGATCTCCTTTTGTACCGCCAACTCTTAATTATACGGTTCCGTATATTTCCGGAACCACGCCGTATATCACCGACGGCTGGCCCGCGTTGTCAGTCACAACTTCAAGTGCGACAGAAACTTGCCAAACGCACGACCACGACGCCTTGACCTGTTAGGCAGCGTATACGCTCGATAACACCGCAACAAGACGGGCTCGACGGCCGAGCAGGGCACCCGCGCGATCGACCGCCTCGATCCGACGGACGAGCCTACTCGTGTCGGTTTTGGTCGCCCGCTCGCCACAGCCCACCGGCAGCCGCTCGGCTCTTCGGACGTGTACCAGGGCTCACGTCCCCCGCCGTCGCCACGTCGCACCCGCGGTAAGCCCGCCGCGGCTCCGTTCTGCCGGAAAACGTCTCGCGCTGCCTGCGATCGCAGTCAGACCGGAAGCCCGCTCAGCAGGCTGAGTCAAGCGGGGCATTGCGTCCGTGCGTCAGGCGCTCTTGTGCCGCGGCTCGCGGAGCGGCACCACGGCCTCGGTGCCGGCCACGTTCAACTCGTTGATCACGTAGGTGCTGCCCTGCTGCTCCGGCAGGTCGAACATGATGTCGAGCATCACGTCCTCCATGATCGACCGCAGGCCGCGGGCGCCCGTCTCCTTGCGCATCGCCTTGCGGGCGATCGCATGCAGGGCCTCGTCGGTGAATTCGAGCTGGCAGTTCTCCAGGCCGAACATCTTCTGATACTGCTTGACCAGCGCGTTCTTCGGCTCCTTGAGCACCTTCACCAGCGCCGCCTCGTCGAGCGGCTGGAGCGAGGAGATCACCGGCAGCCGGCCGACGAGTTCGGGGATCAGGCCGAATTCGAGGATGTCGTCGGAATCGACCTGCGGCAGGAGTTCGGCGAGGTCGGCGTCGGCGCGATGGCCGGTGGGCTGGCCAAAGCCGATCGTCCGCTTCCCCAGCCGGCGCGAGATGATCTTCTCGATGCCCACAAACGTCCCGCCGCAGATGAAGAGGATGTTCGAGGTGTCGATCTGGATGTACTGCTGCTCCGGATGCTTGCGGCCCCCCTGCGGCGGCACGTTGGCGACGGTGCCCTCGAGCATCTTCAGGAGCGCCTGCTGCACCCCCTCGCCCGACACGTCGCGGGTGATCGACACGTTCTGGCTGGTCTTGCCGATCTTGTCGATCTCGTCGATGTACAGCACGCCCCGCTGGGCGGCCTCGATGTCGAAGTCGGCGGCGTTGAGCAGCTTGAGGAGCAGGTTCTCCACGTCCTCGCCGACGTAGCCCGCCTCGGTGAGCGTGGTGGCATCGCCGATCGCAAACGGCACGTCGAGGATCCGGGCCAGCGTCCGGGCGAGGAGCGTCTTGCCCGAGCCGGTCGGGCCGAGGAGGAGGATGTTCGACTTGTCGACCTCGACGTCCCCGGCCTCGCTCCCGAGGTTGAGCCGCTTGTAGTGGCTGTGGACGGCGACGGCCAGCACGCGCTTGGCGTGCTGCTGGCCGATCACGTACTGGTCGAGGTGAGCGACGAGCTCGCGGGGAGAGGGGATCGTCGTGAAGAGTTGCTTGCTCGTGCCACGGCGCCGCTTCTCCTGGTCGAGGATCGACTGGCAGAGGTCGATGCATTCGCCGCAGATGTAGACGTCGCCCGGACCTTCGACGAGCGGGCCGACGTCGCGGTAGCTCTTGCGGCAGAACGAGCAGAAGGCGTTCTTCTTGGTCGTCCCCCCGGCGCCCCGGCGCCCGAGACCGCCCACGTCTTTCCCTGATGGCATTGATTCACGTCCTCGTGGTTCTGGTCGGACCCCCGTCGTCGCCGGACGCCGGCCGGCGTTCCGGATGCCCGGGTGCGTCGATCCCGCTGCGCGGCTCGACGAGCGTTCTTATCTTTCGGTATTCCTCATCACTCAGCACACCATCGTCGCGGAGATTTTTGTAGCTGACGAGCGTCTTTACCCAATCGCCACGATCGTCAGTCGACCGCGCCATGGCCTTCTGCACCACGAGGATCACCAGCACCCCGGCGAGCACCACCCCGACGACGACGCCGGCCAGGACGAGGGCTCGTTGAATCGCGCTCAGGTCCTGAAATCCAGCGGACGGCATCGGCGAGGGAAGCCCGGGGAGACGGCGTCGGGCCCGGCCGCGTGGCAAGCCCGGACCCCATTATGGAACGCATGGCCCGAAAGGGTCCAGTAAACCGCCCGTCTTCCCTGCGCCGCCCGGCTTCCGGCCCGAAGCGCTCGATTCTGCCGATTGTCGGAAAAACAGTGAGTTTTCCGGGGGCGGCGGGCCGATAGACCATCCATGAATCGGCTATCGACATCGCAGGCCCGACGTTCGTTCGCACCGCTGCTGCGGGTCGCGCGGTTGGTGCCGCTGGCCTGTGGCTGCCTGCTGGCAGCCAGCGCCGTGGCGGACGACGCCGGCAGCCGGGCAACGTTGCCGGACGTGGTGCGAACGAAGCACCGCACGTTCCAGATCCCGTTTCGCCCACCCCGGCCCCAGGATGCGGACACCGATTCCGCGCCGACGCGGATCGTGCTCGACGTCTCCCGCGACCTCGGCGTCACCTGGCAGGTGGCGGGAGAGACCGCCCCGGCGACCGGGTCACTCGCCTACACCGCCGACACCGACGGCGAGTATTGGTTCCGCCTCAGGGCGATCGACCGCAAGGGGCGGACCCGCGGCGGCGCCGGCCCGGACATGCGCGTCCTCGTGGATGCGGCGGGTCCGAGGCTCGCGGCCCGCGTCTGGAAGGGCAGCGACGGCGAGATCATCTGCCGCTACGCCGCCGCCGACGATTCACTGCGTCTGGAGACGATGACGCTCGAGTATCGCGGTCCGGCCGATCCGGCCTGGAAGAGCGTCGCCATCCAGCCGGTGCTGTCGCGCGAGTCGCCGGCCCATGCCGTCGGCGAGGAAATCTGGTGGGCGGGCGAGAAGGTCGAGTCGCTGGCGGTGAAGATCGTGATTTCCGATTCCTCCGGCAACGTCACCACCCGGCAGTTCAAACTCGAGACCACAGACCCGCAGGTTGACCAAGCGACGCTCGCCAAGGAGATCGGCGTGCCGCCGCTGCCGGAGGCCTCGGCGACCATCGTTGCCTCCGCGTCGCAGCCTGCTGGCAGCCCGGTGACGACGACCGATCACGCCGCCGCGGGCACCGGTCCCGGCAGCCAGCCGTCCGGATGGCCCGCGGAAACCGGAAGTCCGTGGACGGGCGACCAACCGGCCGGCAGCGGGGCAGCAGGCCGCGGCCGCAGCGTCCTCGTCCGTCGTCTCGAAGCCAACGCCGCGTTCCTGCCCCGGTCAGAGGCCGACCTGGCGACACGGTTCTCCACGACGCCGCACCGGCAGCCTGCCGCGGCGGAAGTGCCGGTGGCCGGTACGGGACAGCCGCTCACCTACCAGGGCAAGCCGCTGCACATCGCCCGCTCGCGCCGCTTCGCCTGGGACTACGAGGTGCCGGCCCCGACGGCGGCCGGCCGACTGCGGGCCGAGCTGTGGTGCACCCGCGACGGCGGCGTCACCTGGCAGCGGGCCGCCATCGACGAGGATGGCCGAAGCCCGATCGACGTCCAGCTCGGTGCCGCCGGCCTGTACGGCGTTCGCCTGGAGATGGTGGCCGACGCGCCCGATGCGGGCACCGGTCCTCGGTCGGGAGACGCGCCGGAAGCCTGGCTGGGAGTCGACGAGGAACCCCCGCAAGTCGAGATGCTCGGCGTCGCCCGCGACGAGGCGAGCCCCAACGCCGATTCCGGCCTCGTGATCCGCTACGCTTCCCGCGATCCGCTCTTGGCGCCGCGTTCCACCCGGATCCTGTACTCGCCCCATACCGAGGGGCCGTGGGCGACCGTCGCCGAGGGGCTGGAGAACAAGGGGGAATACACGTGGCGGCCCGACCGGGGAGTGCCCGCCCGGGTGCACATCCGGGTCGAGGTCACCGACGCGGCCGGCAACGTGGGCGCGGCCTCGACCCCCGAGGCGATCTCGGTCGCCGCCCCGCGGTTCATCGGCAAGCTCGGCGGACTGCGGTCCGCTCCCGGCCAGGATCCCTGAAGCCATTCGCGCGGCGGGGCGCCGGCAAAAAAAGGTGCCAGCCACCAAATCTGGGCAACCTGCCAAATTGCCCCGATCTTGTGGCTGGCACCTTTTCAGGCGCCGGCTGCGGTACGATGCCGCCCGGAGGCACGACGCATGGCCGGTGGACAGACTGCCCTGGAGATTCTCGCCGCGGCCGAGGACTGGTCACTTGGCGAGCCGACGATCGTCGTCCTCCACGGCGACGAGCCGTTCCTTGCCGGCCGGATGCTGGCCCTTCTCCGCGACCGGCTCAGCCCCGACGAGGCCGACCGGGACTGGGCATGGCGGGAATTCGACGGCGCCGCCGAGCTCGACCCGCGCACCGTGTTCGACGAGGCCGCCACGCTGCCGATGTTCGCCGGCGCCACCCGGGCGGCCGTCGTGCGCAACGCCGACGCCTTCGTGACCGGCGCCCGCGAACTGCTGGAGACGATCGCCGCCGGCCCGCGCGGCCGACGCGGACTCGTGATCCTCGAGGTCCGCACGTTCCCGGCGACCACCCGCCTCGCCAAGGCGGTCGCCAAGGCGGGCCTCGCGATCGACGTCGCGATCCCGCAGCGGTTCGACGTCGCCGCCTGGGTCCGCGGCTGGGCGAAGTCGCGGCACGACATCCTCCTCGCCGCGGCAACCGCCCACACGCTCGTCGAACGCCTCGCCGGCGAACTCGGCCAGATCGACCAGGCGTTGGCCCGGCTCGCCGCCGCCGTCCCGCCCGCCGACCGGAAGCGGCCCATCCCGCCGGAGGCCTGCGATGACTTCGCCAGTTCGCCGCGCGAGCAGACGGCCTGGGGGATGATCGACGCGGCCGCGGCCGGCCAGACCGCGCCCGCCATTCGCCAACTCGACGAGCTGCTCGCGGCCGGCGAGAACCCGATCGCCATCGCCGCGCAGATCGGCTCGGTGCTGCGGAAGGTCTCGACCGCGGCCCGTCTTCTCGCCCTTCCCGCCGACGCCGGCCGGCCGGCCGGCGTCGATGCGGCGCTTCGCGAGGCGGGCGTGGCCGCCTGGCCGAAGGCCATGGAGCAGGCCCGCGCGGCCCTCGCCCAACTCGGCCCGCGCCGGTCGCGGCTCCTCCCGGTCTGGCAGCTCGACCTCGATCGGCAGCTCAAGGGGGACGCCTCCCGCGGTCTGCGCGCGAGGCTGGCCGTGGAGCGTTTCTTCTGCATGATGACACGGCGAGCGGACGGCGATGCAGCGGGCCCGGGCGGGCCGCGCCCCGCCGCCGTCGGGCAGGAGAAGCGGCGTTGAACCAGAAGCAAGCGACCGATCCCCGCGACCTGTGGGACAACCCCCTGGCCGCCCGCTACGCATCGGCCGAGATGACCCGGACGTGGAGCGACAACCATCGCTACCGCCTCTGGCGTCAGGCCTGGCTGGTGCTGGCGGAGGCCGAGGCAGAACTGGGGCTGCCGATCACGTCCGCGCAGCTCGCCGAGATGCGGGCCAACGTGGAGACGATCGACTTCGCCCGCGCGGCCGAGTACGAGCGGCGGATGCGGCACGACGTCTTCGCCCACCTCCACGCCTTCGGCGACGCCGCCCCGCAGGCCCGGCCGATCATCCACCTCGGTGCCACCAGCGCCTACGTCACCGACAACGTCGACCTGATCCTGATCCGCGAGTCGCTCGACCTCGTGGCCGGCCGGCTGGCGACCGTGATCGAGCACCTCGCCGCGCGGGCCATGGAGACGAAGGACCTCGTCTGCCTCGGCCGCACGCATCTCCAGCCCGCGCAGCCAACGACGATCGGCAAGCGGATCTGCCTCTGGATCCACGACCTGCTCCTCGACCTCGAGGAGGTCATGCATCGCCGCAAGCTCCTCCGCGCCCGCGGCGTGAAGGGGACGACCGGCACGCAGGCCAGCTTCCTCGAGCTCTTTGCCGGCGACCATGCGAAGGTCCGCCGGCTCGACGAGCTCGTGGCCCGCAAGCTCGGCTTCCATTCCTCCTACGAAGTCACCGGCCAGACCTACACCCGCAAGGTCGATTCCCAGGTGACCGCGGCCCTGTCCGGAGTCGCCGAGTCGACCCACAAGGCGGGCAACGACCTCCGGCTCGCCGCCGCCTGGGGGGAGCTCGAGGAGCCGTTCGAGCAGGACCAGGTCGGCTCCTCGGCAATGCCCTACAAGCGCAACCCGATGCGGGCCGAGCGGATGTGCGGCCTGGCCCGGTTCGCGATGGGGCTGCACGTGACGTCGGGGCAGACGGCGGCGGTGCAGTGGATGGAGCGGACGCTCGACGACTCCGCCCCGCGCCGGCTCGTGCTCCCGCAGGCGTTTCTCGCCACCGACGCCCAGCTCGTGATCTACGCCAACATCGCGGCCGGCCTCGTCGTCCTCCCCGGCGGCATCCGCCGCAACCTGGAGGCCCATCTGCCGTTCCTCGCCAGCGAGCGGATCTTGATGGCCGCCACGACGGCAGGCGGCGACCGGCAGACGCTCCACGAGTCGCTCCGGCAGCACAGCCATGCGGCCACGGCCCGGATCCGCGCGGGGCACGACAACGACCTCGTCGCCCGCCTCGGTGCCGATCCGCTCTTCGCAGGCATCGACCTCGAGGCGGCCATGGAGACCCGCGGCCTCGCCGGCCGCGCTGCCGCGCAGGTGGAGGAGTTCGTGTCCACGGCCGTCCGGGCCGCCCTCGACGAGTGCCCCTATCGCGCCGCCGAATCCGCCCTCCGCGTCTGACCGACACGGCACGATCAGTCTGGAGCGTCTATCGGCCAGAAGATCGAGGCATGCAGTCGCGGCGATCGCGGAGACGAGGGGTTGCCCGTGCCATGGAGCCGGCGTTGCTGACAAGCGGAGACAGGATGTCGAAGCGCAGGCAGCATCGAGTGAGCGAAGGGCATGACGCCCGTAGCGAACGTCCGAGCGACATGGCACGGGCAACCCCGACTCGCGGTGGTGCGTGCTCTTTCAGGCTGTCGCTCACACCCGGTCTTGGTGCCTCGACCGGCTGCGCTGGCTGCGGCAGTCGCTGCACAGGCCGGAGACGATCAGCCGGTGCCCCTGCGGCCTGAACTTGTGCTGCGCGGCCACTGCCGCGCAGATCCTCGCGACCTCGTCGCTGGAAAACTCGATCAGCTTCTGGCAGCCGGTGCAGTAGAGATGGTCGTGCTGCGGGTAGCCGTAATCGTGCTCGTAGACGGCGCGGCCGGCGAGCACCATCTTGCGGAGCAGCCCCGCCTCCACCATCTCGGCGAGCGTCCGGTAGACCGTGGGCCGGCTGGCCCGGGCACCGGCCGGCGTCCGCCGCAGGCCGGCGAGGAGTTGCTCGGCGTCGAAGTGCTCGTGGTGACTGGCGACGTGATCGACGATCGCCTCGCGCTGCCGGGTGATCCGCTTGCCGCGGGTGCGCAAGAACTCCGCAAACCGCTCCCGCGGCGACAGCGCCACCTCGACGGTGCCGAGCGAAAACTCCGACGCGAGTGCCACGTGCCAGCCTCCTGCCGGACATTCTAACGCAGCCGGTCGGCCGGGGGGATGGGCGGGAATGCCGACGGCCGGACCGCAAGCGGTCCGGCCGTCATGAATCAGATTGGGCCGCAGTCAGGAAACCTGACGCTGCCGCTCAGCCGAGGCGGTCGAGCAGCCGCTCGAGGGCCAGGTCGAGCTTCTCGGGCGTCTCGTAGGAGCCGTCGGCGATGGCCGCCCGGATCGCATTGACGCGATCGAAGCGGACGTCGGCCGTGGCACCGGCGGCGGACACCGCGTCCACCGACAGCGTGACGGCGTCCTGCACCTCGGTCACGCCCTGCTGCCGCGCCGCAGCCTGCGTCGACTCCAGCGCCTCGACGCCCTTGACGGCGTTCACGCCCTGCGAACCGTGTGTGGAAAAAACACCCCAGATGTTCATCGTCGCTCTCCTTGGCCGACAGGTTTTGTTCCGATCCCCGCGATTCCCCGACCCGGAGGACGATACGCACGTCACTGCCGGCTGGTTCGGTTCGTCGTCAGGTTCGTCTCGCCCGTCCGCTCCTTCCCATTCTTGCCGCGCTCCCGCGTTCCGGCGACACCAGTCGTCGAACAGCGGCCGGTCGGTTGTCGCCGCCCGGTCGCCGCGGCCAATCATTCTTCATCGGCAGTACCAGCCCGCCGACTGAAGGGAAATTTCAGGCTGCCCGTTTTTTCCGATCCTGCCGATCTGATTCCTTCCCAGAGCCCCCAGTCCTCCCGATCGATCAGGAGGCGAACTCCGGCTTGCGCCGGCCGAGCTGGCCCTGGAGCCGCTCGACGATGGCGCTGTGCATCTGGCTGACGCGGCTCTCGGAGAGATCGAGCGTGGCCCCGATCTCCTTCATCGTCAGCTCCTCGTAGTAGTAGAGGATGATGATCAGCCGCTCGTTGCGGTTGAGGCCCTTGGTGACCAGCCGCATCAGGTCGGCCTTCTGGATGCGGCGGGTCGGGTCCTCCCCCTTCTTGTCCTCGAGGATGTCGATCTCGCGGACGTCCTTGGAGCTGTCGGTCTCGCACCACTTCTTGTTGAGGCTGACGAGGCCGACGGCGTTGGCGTCGACGAGGAGCTTCTCGAACTCTTCCCGCGAAAGCTGCATGTGCTCGGCGACCTCGGCGTCGGAGGGCGTGCGGCCAAGCCGGGCCTCCAGCGTCTTGAGCGCCTCGTTGAGCTTGCTGGCCTTGGAGCGGACGAGCCGCGGCACCCAGTCCATGGTCCGCAGCTCGTCGAGCATGGCGCCGCGGATCCGCGGGACGCAATACGTCTCGAACTTGACGCCGCGGGACATGTCGAACGCATCGATCGCGTCCATCAGGCCGAACGTGCCTGCCGAGACGAGGTCGTCGAGCTCGACGCCGTCCGGAAGCCGCGACCAGATCCGCTCGCCGTTGTACTTCACCAACGGCAGGTAGATCTCGATCAGCCGGTTCCGCAGCTCCTCGTTCGACTGGTCGCTCTTGAACTGCTTCCAGATCTCGAGCACCTCCTCCGCGGAAGGCTGGGTCGCTTGATATGCCACATCGTCCTCCTTGACGCCTTTGCCACCACTCATCCCGGGAAACGGCCGGCTCGGGGCCGACCATCCCGGCATCACGCCCGGCCGCACCCTCGTGGTGCGGATTGGGCTGCCGACCATCCGATCTCATTCGACCGGATCCCGGCCCGAACTCCAGTTTTCTCTTTGCCGCCCATCCAGATTCCGCCCTCCAGCGCTACGCCGCCCGGGCCGCATCCAGCGGACCGAGGGTGGCGAAGATCTCCAGGCCGGCCTCGTCGGCCACCTCCTCCTCGGCGAGGACGCGAACGCTGGGCATCTGCCGGGTCAGCGCCTCGTGGACGCCCCGCCGATCGGCCGTCGGCACGACGACGACCGCCGCCCCGCCGCGCTCCACGGCCGGCCGCACGGCGCGGCGGATCTCGGCGGCGATCCGGCTCGCGGCCTGCGATCCGCGGCCGGTCGGCTGCTGCTCGCGGCCCGGGGCTGCGGGGCCGAGGAGGGCCGCAACGCCCGCCGCGGAGAGCCGGACCGCAGTGAGCCTGCCCTGTGGATCGCGTGCCCGGCGGCAGATCAAGGCTGCCAGCCGGCGTCGCACGATCTCGGCGAGCTGCCACGGTTCGGCCGCATCCGCGGCATGGTCCGACATGATTTCGAGGAGGTCCGCGAGCGGCCGGACGGGCACGCCCTCGCGGACGAGACACTGCAGCGTCCGCTGGATCTTCGCCACGGAGAGGACGCTCGGCACCACCTGCTCGACGAGGGCCGGCTGCTGCTCGCGCAGTGTCTCGAGGAGCTGGCTGACCGCCTCGCGGGAGAGGAGCCGGTCCGCCTGCTGCCGGACGGCCGCCTCGATTGCCCGCACCACCATGGCCGCCTCGTCGAGGACGGTCGCGTCGCGCCGGCCGGCGATCTCAGCCGCGGAGTGGCCGGCCCAGACGGCGGTCCGGCCGGTGAGCGGATCGACGGCATCGTCCCCAGGCAGGTCGAGCGCCGCGCCCGGCGCCGCCACCACGAGCAGTCGGCCGGCCGGGATGTCACCGCGCTGCA
Organism: Planctomycetia bacterium; assembly: GCA_014192425.1. Taxonomy (NCBI): domain Bacteria; kingdom Pseudomonadati; phylum Planctomycetota; class Planctomycetia; species Planctomycetia bacterium. The sequence goes on from BJHK01000009.1 coordinate 10,180, forward strand.
CGACCGTGCCAGCGATCGACACGGCGAAACTGCGGGCCGGGAGGCGGAGATCGTCGCGGAAGCCGACGGCCGGCATCACGATCCCGAGGTCGGCGGCGATCTGCTGCCGCAACGCGGCCGCCCGGGCCGGCAGAGGCGCGGCGGCAGCGGCGACCAGCGGCACGAGCCCGGCGCCGAGTTCGACCACGATCCGCTCGTCGGCGAGGACTGCGGCCAGCGGCTTGGCCATGTCCGCGGACTGCGGACCGGCATCGACCGTTTCAGCGGCCGGTGCGCCGCTCCGCCCACGCCGCGACGTCACGAACGCCCCGAGGAACGCCAGGGCCGCCATGCTCGCCAGCGGCAGGAAGGGCAGGTCGGTGACCGAAAGCAGGGCGAGGAACACGCCGGTGACCGCCAGCACCTGCGGCTTGGCGGTGAACTGCCGGGTGAACTCGCGCGGCAGGTCGATGGCCTGGCTCGAACGCGAGATCAACAGCCCTGTGGCAACTGAGACGAGCAGCGAGGGGACGGCGCTCGACAGGCCGTCGCCGATCGTGAGCCGGGAGTAGAGGTCGAGCGCCCGGCCCAGCGGCATGCCCTGCTCGAGCACGCCGATCGCCAGGCCGCCGACGATGTTCACGAGCGTGATGATCACGCTTGCCACGGCCTCGCCGGCGATGAACCGGCTGGCGCCGTCCATGCTGGCGAAGAAGTCGGCCTGCCGCTGGAGTTCGAGCCGCAGGCCGCGGGCCTCCGCGCGGGTCAGCGTGCCGTTCTGGACGTCGGTGTCGATCGCCATCTGCCTGCCTGGCAGGCCGTCAAGGGCGAAGCGGGCGGCGACCTCGCTGGTTCGCGTCGATCCGGCGGTGATGACGACGAACTGCACGACGGCGATGATCGCGAAGATCACCGCGCCGACGACGAGGTTGTTGGCGGCGACGAACTCGCCGAAGGCCTCAACCACCCGGCCCGCGGCGGCGGGGCCGTCGATCGCCGCCCGCGAGAGGATGAGCCGCGTGGTGGCGATGTTGAGGACGAGGCGGACGAGCGTGGCGCCGAGGAGGAAGGTGGGGAAGATGCTCAGTTCCTGCGGCGTCCGCGCGGCGAGGGCGCCGAGGAGGGCGAGCACGGAGACGGTGAGGTTCGCCGCCAGGAGCGTGTCCACGAGCGGCGCCGGCACCGGCGCAAGCACCACCAGAACGGCCAGAAGGATGGCCGCCGGCATGGCGAGATCGACGAGCGTGGCGGTGACGGGACGGCGAAGGGCCGCGCCCGCCCCGAGTGACTGGGGCATGGTTCGTTCCTGGCGGGCGAGGACGGCGGCTGCGCTCCTCGACGACGCGGCGGGGACGGTAGCGGAGCCCGCCGCGCAGGTCCAGATCGCTCCCCGGAGGAGAAAAAACTACACTGTCCGCGTGGTGGCCGGGATTTCCTCCCTTGCAACGCCGCCGTCCACGATCCTTCCGTCACGACCGCCATGAAGTTCTCCCGACACGGCATCGCCTTCGACTATCCCGACGGCTGGGAAGTGGAGGTGGAGCTCACGGCCGTCGACCGCTGGGCCGTGACGGTCCACGCGCCGGAAGGGGGCTTCTGGTCGGTGAGCGATCAGGGGCCGGACTGTCGCGACGCGGAGGTCGCCGCCGCGGTGGCCGCGCAGATGCGGGCCGACTATCCGAATCTCGACGACGAGCCGGCGACGACCACGGCGGCGGGCATCACGCTGCCCGGGCACGACATCAACTTCTACTGCCTCGACCTGACGAACACGGCGCAGATCCGCACGCTGCGGACGCCCGCCACGACATACCTGCTGTTCTGTCAGGCGGAGGATCGCGAGTGGGACCGAATCGTGGCGGTGTTCGCGGCGATGACGGAGAGTTTCGTCGCCACCACGACGGGTGATCCCCGCAAAACGCCCTGACCTGCTACTATTCCCGCGGCGTCGCTCCCCGCCACGGCCGGCGGTCCGACGCGGTCAGCCCCATCGCGGGCGACCCCACCACACCCCGCAGGCTGCCTCGTGCTTCCGCTCGCAGACATCGCCGTCGACTCCACGATCCAGACGGGCCACTGGCTGGCGTTCGCCGCCTTCGTCACGGTCATGCTCACGCTCGACCTGACCGTCTTCCACAAGAAGTCCCACGAGCCTTCGCTGCGGGAGAGCGCCTTCTGGACGATCTTCTGGTCGGCCCTGGCCCTCGGCTTCAACGGCCTCGTCTGGCGGTGGCTGGGCAGCAGGCCGGCGATCGAGTTTCTCACCGGCTACCTCGTCGAGTGGTCGTTGTCGATGGACAACGTCTTCGTGTTCGCGGTCGTGTTCGCCTACTTCGGCGTGCCCCTCAAGTACCAGTACCGCGTCCTCTTTTGGGGCATCCTCGGCGCCGTGATCATGCGGCTGACGTTCGTGCTCCTCGGTGCGGAACTGGTGGAGCGGTACAAGTGGGTGATGTGGCTGTTCGGCGGGTTCCTCGTCTACACGGGGATCAAACTCGCCCTCGGTGGCGGCGACCACGAGGCGGGCGACAACGCCATCATCCGCTTCTTCCGCCGCTTCATCCCGGTCTCCAAGGAGCCCGCCGGCGACCGGTTCTTCGTCCGCGAGAACGGCAAACTGCTGGCAACGCCCCTGTTCCTCGTGCTCCTCGTCGTCGAGAGCACCGACGTGCTGTTCGCCGTCGACAGCGTGCCCGCGATTCTCGGCGTGGTGTCACCGGGCACCCACTACATGCGGTTCATCGCCTTCACGTCCAATGTGTTCGCGATTCTCGGCCTGCGGGCGCTGTACTTCCTCCTCGCCGGCGTGATGGACCTGTTCCGGTTCCTCAACTACGGCCTCTCGGCGGTGCTCGTGTTCGTGGGCTGCAAGATGATCACCGAGGCCGCCCGGCACAATGAATGGCTGGCGGGGCTCGGGGGCTGGGACGCGCATGCCAAGGGGCATCTCATCCATCCCGGCGTCTCGCTCGCCGTGATCGTCGGCCTGATCGGCACGAGCGTGGCGGCCTCGCTCGCCTTTCCGGAGCAGAAGCATGGCGGGGCGATCGCCGGCGAGGACGACAGCGGCACGCCCGGAGGCGTGCAGCAGGGCTGACCCGCCGTCTCCCCGCCGCCCGGCTCGCGGCGTTCGGTGCGCCGATGCGACTTCTCGTCCACGAATGGTGCTGCTCGGGCGGTCTCAGCGGGGCCGACGCCGCGCTGGTCGGCGCCGCCGCCGCAATTCTTCCCGAGGCCCGCGCGATGTTTCGCGCCCTGCTCGCCGACGCCCGGCGCGTGCCCGAACTCGACGTCGTCGCGGTCATCGACGAGGGGCTGACGCTTGACCTTCCCGCGGGCATCGCCCCCTGGCCGGTGCCGCCGGGCCGCGAACTCGACGTCCTCGCTGCCGCGGCGGCGACGGCCGACGCCGCGCTCGTCGTGGCGCCGGAAACCGGCGGCATCCTCGCCCGGCGCGTGGCGGCCGTGCAGAACGCCGGGGGCAGACCGCTGGCCTGCGATCCAGCCTTTATCACGATCGCCGCCGACAAGCAGGCGACGGCGTTGGCCCTCGCCGCCGCCGGCGTGCCCGTGCCCGCGGGACGGTCGCTGGAACCCGGCGCGGCCTGGCCGCCTGAGTTCTTCCGCCCGGCGATCCGCAAGCGCCGCGACGGTGTCGGCGGCGACGGGCTGCTGTTCATCGAGCCCGGCACGCCGACGCCTCCACCAGCGCACGACGCGACGCGGATCGAGGCCTTCGTGACCGGCCTGCCGGTCGGCGTGTCGCTGATCTGCGACGCCGGTCGGGCCCGGCCGGTGGCCGTGCTCGAGCAGGTCTTCGACCCGGCAACGCCCGGCTCCTACCGGGGCGGCCGCACGGTGGCGGCCCCGGCCGCCCGGCACCGTGCCGCATGGCTGGCCCGCCGCGCGATCGCCGCGCTGGAACGGGCCGCGGGCGCCGCGGCCCGCGGCTGGGTCGGCGTCGACATGATCCTCGGCGACCGCGAAGATGGCCGTGCCGATCGGGTGCTGGAAGTGAACCCGCGGCTGACGACCGCGTTCGTCGGCCTCGCCGCCCGGTCGGCCACGAGTCTCGTGGCCGCCATGCTCGCCCCCGACACACTCCCCTGCCCCGCGGCGGGCCTCGTGCCCTGCGCCGTCGACTTCCGGATCGGCACCGATGCCTGACCGACCGACTTCCGGTGCCGATCTCGTCGCGCTCGATGTCGGCGGCGCCAACCTCAAGGCGGCCGACGGCCGCGGCTGGACCCACGTCGAGCCGTTTCCGCTGTGGCGCGAGTGGCGCGACCTCGACGCCCGGCTCGCGGCCATCGTCCGGGCGTGCGCTGCGCGCCGTGTCGTCGCCACGATGACGGGCGAGATCGCCGACTGCTACGCCTCGCGCGCCGCGGGCGTGGCGGCGATCGTGGCCGCGATCGCCGGCGCCTCCGCGGCCGCCGGCTGCGCTGCCGCGCCGCTGATCTACCTCGTGGACGGGCGGCTCGTGTCCACTGCCGCGGCGACGGCGCAGCCGCTGGCGGCGGCCGCATCGAACTGGCACGCGCTGGCCCGGCTCGCCGCCGCGCACGCACCGGACGACCGCTGCCTGCTCGTCGACGTCGGCTCGACGACGGTCGACATCGTTCCGCTCGCCGGCCGCAGGCCGGCCCCGCTGGCCGGCGACGATGCCGGGCGGATGGCGAGCGGCGAGCTCGTCTACACCGGCATGGAGCGAACGCCACTGGCGGCGATCGTCCGCACGCTCCCGCACCGCGGTCGGAGCCGTCCGCTGGCGAGCGAGCGGTTCGCGGAGTCGCGGGATGTCTGGCTGTTGCTCGGCGGAATCGCCGAAGACCCCGCCTGCCGCGACACGGCCGACGGCGGGCCGCTGACCCGGGACGCGTCCCGCATCCGCCTCGCCCGCACGCTGCTCGTCGAGCCGGCGGAGTTCAGCGCCGCCGACGCGGTCGCCGCCGCGACCCGCTGCGCCCTCGTCCAGGCCCGGACGATCGCCCGGGGACTGGCCGCAGTGGCCGGGGCGTGCGGCTGGACGCCCACGAGCGTCGTCCTCTCCGGGCACGGCGATCTGCTGGCACGGCAAGCGGTCGGCCGGCTCGGCTGGCGGCCGACGATCGTCCCCCTCCGCGACACGATCGGCCCGGCGGCCGCGCGGTGCGCCCCCGCGCACGCCCTCGCCCTCATCGCCCGGGAGGAGATTCCATGAGTGGCGACTGGCAGCGCGGCGTGGTCGTTGCCGGCCCGGTCACGGGCATGGCCCGGGCCGTCGTCCTCAAGCTCGGCGGCAGCCTGCTCACGCTGCCGAACTGGCCCGACCGGATCGCCGATCTCGTCGATGACGTCCGCCGGACGACGCCCCGGCTGATCGTCGTGGTCGGCGGCGGGCCCCCAGTGGACGGTCTGCGGGCGATCGATGCCGCGGCGCCGCAGTCGGCGGAATTGATGGACCGACTGGCGATCGAGTCGCTGCGACTGTCGGCGACCCTCGTCAGCGCGGCACTCGGCCTGCCGCTGACGCGGTCCCCGGGCCGCAGGGCACCGGCCTGTGTCCTCGACACGGCCGGCTGGCTGTCCCGCGCCGGCCACCGCGACACGCTGCCGATCGGCTGGCGGGTGACGAGCGACTCGATCGCCGCGGCCGTCGCCGCCACGGTCGGGGCCGAGCTCATCCTCGCCAAACGCGTTCCCCCGCCAGGCCCCGCCTCCGACCTCGAATCGCTCGCCGCGGCCGGCTGGGTCGACGAGCATTTTCCGACGGCGGCCAGCGGACTCGGCGGCATCGGTTGGGCGGCGCCGGGCTAACAGCGATCAATGCGGCCGCGGATCACCGCGATCACGCATCGGCCTGATACGGATCCTTCTTGATCCTCGCGCACGAAACGAGCGTCCTGAAACGATTGACGGGCGGGGCTGCCCGTGCCCCAGGAGCCGGCGTAAGCTGCCCAGCGCAGGCAGGATGCCGAAGCGCAGGCAGGTCCGAGTGAGCGAGGGCGGGAAGCCCGAAGCGAGCGTCCGGCGATGGGGCGTGGGCAGCCCCGCCCTGCGAACCGCGCGAGGCTCCCGTGTGGGTCGTATGAGACGCGTCGTCAGTCCCACTGCCAGCCGGTGGCCGGCCGGGCAGCGAGCGCCGTCTTCCGGACCCCGGCCGCGTCGGCGGCGACGGCCGCCGTGGCGGCAAACTGCCAAGGCTGGAACTGCACCCCTCCGGACGCTGACAGCACCCAGTGCTTCCCCTTCTTCAGGCCGGTCGCGACAGTCGGCACCCTGGCTGGCACCTCGTACACGGGCAGCGGCACCGCCTTGGCGTCGAGCAACGGCCCAAGGTCGAGCCCCGCCCGGTCGTCGAGTTGCCGGCCGCGGATCAGTGCCGCTACGACCGCCATGTCGACGCAGTTGAGCAGTTCGCCGAACACCGGCTGCTTGGTGACGAGTTTGTCGTAGTTGGCCGTCATCGCCGCGCACCACTTCTCGGCCGCCGGATCAGCCACGCCGCCACCGCGCTTGACGGCGTCCTTGCCCAGCAGGTCGCTCTCCGACAGGCACTTCATGCGCCGGCCGCCAATCCGCCAGCACAGCTCGTCGGCATCACGGGCGAGCGGCTCGTAGTCGGCCTCCAGCCAGAACCGCGGCAGCGCCGCCGCCTGGCCACCGGCCGGCACCATGGAGAGGTAGCTGGGCAGTTCGGGAATGCCGGAGGGCTCGAGGCCCATGCCGATCCGCTTCATGCGGTAGTCGGCCGCGACCAACACCCGGGCGAAGCGGCTGTCGCCGGGCACGCCCGCCACCCGCACCAGTTGCGGGCCGACGGCGTTCTCCATCGCGCGAAACAGTTGCTCGCGGTCCGCGGGCATCGACTTCATGCCCTTCATGAACCGCTCGTAGTTCGCCATGCCTTCTCGGCTCGGATCGATCGAGCACTGGATACCGGCGGCGCGGGCCTGGTCGATCGTCCGCAGGGCGACGATCAAGTCCTCGAGTTGGAGCAGCGGCCGGCCGCTCCCGGCCGCCACGAGATTGCCGGTTGCATCGACGACGGCGCGGTCGGCCGGACCGGCGAGGATCACGTCGTGCCGATCGACGTCGACGAAGACGTGCGTTACCCGCTCCAGGCCCCCGAGCAAGGCCACCTCGGCGGGCACCGGCCGCCCTTCGGCAGCCGCGGCCCGGACCGCCGCCACCATGCCCGCGAGCGAGACCTTCCGCAGCTCGCCGGCTCCCGGGCCGGCGGCGTTCGCGAGGAGCTTCTTGCGTTCCTGTGCCAGCGACTCGAGCGCCCGGGCATCGACGTTGCGGACGATGCCGTCGGCGTCGATCGAGATGCCGCCGACGGCGTTGAAGCCGCCGCCAAAGCGACCGCCGCCCATGCCGCCCATGCCCATGCCCATCTGGCCCGGTGCCGGTCGGCCGGCAACGACCACGGCCACGACGGCGAGCAGCGTCAACGCCCCCCGCCGGGAACGCCTGGTCCACGAATCCAGAACGCCAGGTCCAACTGCCATGCTACACCTCGTGATTAAAGGCCTTCGGCATCCCGCCGCTGAAACCTCCAACAAGAGTAGCACGGGCCGCGCAGGCCTTCCAACCGGTTCTCCTGTCAGGCCACCGGTCACTGGCCGCCGCGGCCGTTCACGACAGGCCGAAGTAGTCCTTCCAGAAGTCGATCCCCTCTCGGCCGGGCGCCGGGGGTTTTTCTGCCGTTGGGGCCTGCCGCAGTTGCCGGGCCCGCCGCGCCTCGGCCAGCCACTCCTCGCAGGCGATGGCCCGCGCCCGCCGGCGCCGGGCGGCGACCTGCAGCCGCCGGTCGCTCGACACGACGACGAGGTGCCCCGGAGCCTGGTCCTCGGCGACCAACTTCTCGATCAGTGAGTCGGCGTCGGGATACTCGCGGGCGAAGAGCACCGTGATCCCTTCGTGGACGAACCGGGCCGGCAGGCCGTCCGGAGCGTTGGCGGCATCGAAAACCACGACCACGTCCGACCGCTCGGCCCCGATGAGGTCGACGAGGAGCGCCAGCAGCGCCCGCCGCGAGGCCTCGAAGCCCCGCGGGCCGCGCTCGGCGCCGAACACGCCGGACGCGTGGAGCAGGTTGTAGCCGTCGATGATCAGCGTCATGGTCTCGCGTCCCGACGAGGCGTGGGCGTTCGCCGCGGTCCGGCGGCCCGGCGGCCGCGTCAGGCCCCGAGGCGGTGCTTGACACGGCCGGCCACGATCGTCGCCACCGCCCTGCCCCGCAGCGTCCAGCCGTCGAACGGCGAATTGACGCTCTTGGAACGGAACGCTGCCGCATCGACCCGCCAGGAGAGTTCCGGGTCGATGAGCGTGACGTCGGCGACCGCGCCGGGGCGGAGCGTGCCCCGGTTGACGCCGAGGATCCGCGCCGGCAGCGTGCTCAGCGCCTCGATCAGCCGCGGCCAGTCGAGCCGGCCGGTGTGGATGAGCCGCGTCGTGCACAGGCCGACCGCCGTCTCCAGGCCGAGGATGCCGAAAGGGGCGCGGTCAAGCTCCAGCATCTTCTTCTCGCGGGCGTGCGGCGCATGGTCGGTGGCGATGCAGTCGATGGTGCCGTCCACCAGCCCCGCGATGATCGCCTCGACGTCGGCCACGGTCCGCAGCGGCGGGCTCATCTTGAAGTTGGAGTCGAAGCCCCGCAGGCTCTCGTCGGTGAGTGTGAAGTGGTGCGGGCAGGCCTCGCCGGTCACCCGGGCGCCACGCCGCTTGGCCTCGCGGATCAGGGCCACGCCCCCGGCCGTCGAGACGTGCATGACGTGGAGCCGGCCCCCGGTGACCTCGGCCAGCGCGATATCGCGGCCGATCATCACCTCCTCGGCCGCCGCCGGCATGCCCCCCAGCCCGAGCACGAGCGACACGAGCCCCTCGTTCATCACGCCGCCGCGCGAGAGCTCCAGCACCTCCTCGTGGGCGAGGATCGGCCGGTCGAACATCCGGCAGTATTCGAAGGCCCGGCGCATCAGCTCGGCGTCGTAGACCGGCGCCCCGTCGTCGCTGAAGGCGACCGCGCCGGCCTCGACCAGCTGGCCGATCTCGGCGAGCTCCTTTCCCTCGCGGTTGCGGCTCACGCAGGCGACCACGAAGACGTTGCAGTTGTCGGCCCGGACCGCCTTCTGGTTGACGAACTCGACCGCGGCCTGCGTGTCGATCGGCGGCTCGGTGTTGGGGATGCAGGCCACGCTCGTGAAGCCTCCGGCCACGGCGGCCCGCGTCCCCGTCTCGATCGTCTCGTCCTCCTCGCGGCCCGGCTCGCGCAGGTGGACGTGCATGTCGATCAGGCCCGGTGCGACCACGAGACCGGCGGCGTCGATCGTCTCGTCCGCCTTGCCGACCGGCTGCACGCCGGAGTTGCCGACCGCCACCACGAGGCCGTCGCGAATGAACAGGTCGTCCACGCGGTCGATTCCCTGCGAGGGGTCCACCACGCGACCACCGCGGATGAGGAGCGTGGCCATCAGGCGATCCTTTCTCCGGCCAGGCCGCCGGCCGCGACGTCGGCCCCGCGCGGGCCGCAGATGAGCCAGAGCACGGCCATGCGCACGGCCAGGCCGTTGGTGACCTGGTCGAGGATCAGCGACTGCGGGCAGTCGGCCACCTCGGCCGTAACCTCGACGCCGCGATTGATCGGACCCGGGGCGAGGATCAGCAGGTCCTTCTTCGCCCGCCGAAGCCGCTCGCGGGTCATCGCGTAGAGGTGGGCATATTCGCGAACGGAGGGGAAAGGACGGGTGTTCTGGCGCTCGAACTGGATCCGCAGCAGGTTGAGGACGTCGCAGCGCGGCACGATGGCGTCGAGGTCGTGCGACACCTCGACGCCCAGTTCGCGCCAGCGGTCCGAGACCAGCGTCGGCGGCCCGCAGAGGATCACCCGGGCGCCGAGCTTCACGAGCCCCCAGAGGTTCGACCGGGCCGTGCGGCTGTGGGCGATGTCCCCGACGAGACCGACCGTGACGCCCGTCAGGTCGCCGTCGTGGCGGCCCGTCAGGTGCCCGAGCCGCTCGCGGATCGAGAAGATGTCGAGCAGGCCCTGCGTCGGATGCTCGTGCGGACCGTCGCCGGCGTTGATCACACCGACGCCCAGCCGCTGGGCGAGGATGTGGGGCGTACCCGGCGTGCCGTGTCTGACGACGACGGCGTCGATCCCCATTGCCTCCAGGTTCTTGGCGGTGTCGATGAACGACTCCCCCTTGGAGAGGCTGCTCGACGCCGCCGAGAAATCGACGACGTCGGCGCCGAGCCGGCGGGCCGCGAGGGCGAAGCTCGTCCGCGTCCGCGTCGAGTTCTCGAAGAACAGGTTGACGACGGTCGAGCCGGAGAGCACCGCCAGCTTCCGCCGACAGCCCCCGGTCGCCTCCTTGAAGACCGCGGCCGTGTCGAGCACGAGCCGAATTTCCCCGGGCGTGAGCCGCTCGAGGTCGAGCAGGTGTCGGTGCGGCCACTCGGCTGGCACCGTTCCCCGGTCGAAAGGCCCGCGTGTCATGGAGGAGATGTTTCCGGTGGCGGCTGGAAGGGGCAGCGGATTCTAGCAAACCTGCGCAGTTTGCCAGCCGGTCGCGACGCGACTTGGTCTTGTGTCGTGCCGCTGCCCCCTCCTACCCTGCCCGGCAGTTCGGCTCCCTGCCCTTTAGATCGACGCTCACTCATGAGCCTTTCCCTTCGCCCGTCCGGCATCCTGCGAACCGCGGCCGTCATCGGCCTGATCGGCGTGCAAACGGGCTGCACGTCGGTCCTCACGACGGCCAGCCTCCGCGAGTTGGTCTGGAAACCCCCGGAACACGCCGCTGCGGAGGATTCGGCCGCGGCGCCCCTGGCCGACACCACGTCCGGCCCTGAGGCCGCGGACGCGGCGGCTCAGTCCGATGCCGGCCGACGGACCGCGGCCATCGAGGAGGCGGTCGCGCGGCTCGCGCGACTCGGCCGGCTCGACGCCGCCACCGAGGCCACGCTCGTCGAGACCCTGCAACGGACGCAGCCGGAGGATTGGCCGGTGGTCGTCGAGGCGTTCGCCGCGGCGCTGCCGCCCCCCGAGCCGGCCCAGCCGCAGGCATCCGCGCCGCAGGACGCCGAACCCGAGTCGGCCAAGGCGGGCAGCGTTCCCGAAGCGGCGACGTCGTCGTCGAGCAATCCCACCGCCCCCGCGACGCCCCACGCGGCGGCCAGACCGATGGCGACTGGGCCGACGGCGGTTCGAACCGCAACGCCCGCCACGCCCGACGCGGCTGAGGCCTCCGCATCCGTGCCGCCAACGCCCCCTTCGGCCCCCGAACCGTTGGACGAATCGACCGCCTCGTCAGGGCCGACCTCGTTCCCGGCCGGTCCCCGGGCCGCTGACTCCGTCGCGGTCGAATCGCGGCCCTCGCTCCGGCTGCAGAATGCCTGCTTCGCGTCGCGGGTCCGCGGCTGGGGCGACGTCGAACGGTTTGCCGGCCAGCGTTTCGAGGCCGGCCAGGAGGTGATCGTGTACTTCGAACTCGACGGGCTCGCGGCCACGGACACCGCCGCCGGCTGCACGACCCGCATCGACACGGCTCTCGCGCTCAACGGCCCCGACGGTGAGCGGATCCACACATGGCGGTTCGACCCGCTGGAGGAGACCTGCCAGCAGCGTCGCCGCGACTACTTCGCCCGCTACCTCGTCGTCCTACCGGCGAACGCCTCCGGCCGCTGCCGCCTCGAGGTGAGCGTCAGCGACGCCGTGGCGGCGCAGTCGGCCGGCGCCACGCTGCCGCTCGACATCATCCCCGCAACGCACGCCCGCTGATCCGGCCGGCGTCGTGCAGACATGGGTGAACCTGCGGCGCCGGCCGCTCACCGCGCGGGCGGCGGTCCTGGCAGCGGTGCGGGCACGGCTTCGACGGCCGGCGGCATGGCCCCCGGCTCCCCTGGCTCGCCCGACGCAGCGGCGGGCGCATCGGCCTGGAGCGGAAACGCCTCCAGCTGCAGCAGGTCGGCGATCGCCACCGCCGCCGTCCAGCGGTCGGCCTGGGCGTCGACGTAGGCGAGCTCCGTCTCGGTGAGCGTGCGCTGGGCCTGGAGCAGCGACAGGAACGTCACTTCGCCGCGGGCGTAGAGCTGCTGCGTGAGCTGGACCGTCTCCCGGGCCTTGGGGAGAATGAACTCCTCGTACCAGGCGACGAGCCGCTGCGACGTGCGGTAGGCGGCGATCACGGCCGCGGCCTGGTTGGCAAGATCGATCTCGGTGCTCCGCAGGGCCGCGCGGGAGGAGGCGATGTCGGCCCGGGCGGCGCGGATGTTGCCCTGGTTGCGGTCGAAGAGCGGCACCTCGACCATGACCTGCATGATGCCCTGGTCCTGCGCCGGGAAGCCGACCTGCCGCTGGTAGCCGCCGAGGACGTTGACGTTGGGGATCGGCTCCACCACCGCCCGCTCCAGCGCCCACTGGTTGCCGGCGATGGCCGCCTCGGCCGCCCGCGGCGCGGCGTGCCGGCGGACGACGGCCTCCTGCAGGGCCTTGAGGTCGAAGTTGGGCAGCTTCGCGAACAGGTCGGCCTCGATCCTGCCGACGTCGGCCCGCGGCAGGCCGATCACGGCGGCGAGCTGCCGACGGCCCGTCTCGATGTACACCCCGGCATTGAGGAGCCGGACGTCGGCCCGGTCGCGCTCGATGCTCCAGAAGAGCACATCCGCCTTCGTGCCCTCGCCCGCCTCGGCGAGCTGCCGCCCGATGTCGTAGGACCGCTTGGCGATGTCGAGCAGGAGCTGGAAGATCTCCATCCGGCGCTGGGCGACGAGGAGCGTGTAGTAGCTCTGCCGGACGTCGCGCAGGACGTCGAAGCGGGCCCGGATCAGCTCGTACTCGGCCTTCTGCACCTCGCGGAGCGCGGCCTGCTGGGAGAGGCGGAGCTTGCCGGCGGTGACGATGTCCTGTTGGACGAAGCCGTTCCACTGGCTGTACGCGCCGGCGGCCTGCGGCGACGCCCCCGCCAGCATCGGATTGGGATACAGCCGGGCCTGCACCGCCTTGCCCCGGGCGGCCTCCACGGCGGCCCGCGCGGCCCGGATCTTCGGATGGCTCTGCTCGGCGAGGGCCACGAATTCTGCGAGCGTCGCCGGCGACGGGGCCGCGTCGGCCGCGAGGACGGGGACGGCGTTGGGCTGGGCCGCGGCCCGATCGAGCGTCAGGCCAGGCTCGGGCAGCCGCAGCGAGTCGCCGGGATCCGGCCAGGCCCGGCCGGTCTTCGGGTCCTGCGCGTGCCCCGCGGAGGGGCCGCCGGGAAGGCCGCCGACGAGTCCCGAACAGATCGCGGCACAGGTGGCGAGCCGGCGCACGGTCATGGTGGCGATGGTCATGGGTGGTTCGCTGCTCGCGGGGTCGAGGCCGCCTCGATCACCTTGATCGTCATTTACGGCACACTCCCTCCACCCGTCACGGCCCCACATCGAATCGGCCTCAAGGCAGGCAGGCAGGGCAGACCGGGCAGGCCGGTGCACCAAGCTGTCCGGCGTGCAGCGTGGCCGTCTGCCGGCCGGCCGCGGGGGAAAAACCGTGCCGGCTCCGCGGCTGCGCGTAAACTTTGCCGACGCGTGCAGGCCGCGGCGTTCCTCCCGAGGATCGCTCCGCTCCGCGACGCGTTCCTGGCCGCCCCACGCCGCCTCGAGGACCACGTCCGCCGGATGCGCGGCGCGGAAAAGGCGCATGCCCCCCGGCCCAAGGGCGGATCGCCCAGATCTTTCACTTCCAGGGCTACGGCTTCATCGAGACCCCCGACGGCCGCGAGGTGTACTTCCATCGCAATGCCCTCTCCGACCTCGAGTTCAAGGCTGCCGACGTCGGCAGCACCGTCTTTTTCAGCGAGGAGGAGGGGGAGAAGGGCCCGCAGGCGGCGGCCGTGCACCTGATTCATCCCCATGCCCGCGGCCGGCACGGCGCGAGCGCCGCGGAGGACCGATCATGACCGTCTCGCATGCCGTCGAATCGTTCGACGTCGCCATTCCGATCAACGGCAGCCGGGGCGCGGCCTTCACGCTCCCCGGCCGGCTCTGCCTGCCCGCCCCCCCGACGGGCCTCGTGCTCTTCGCCCACGGCAGCGGGTCGAGCCGGCTCAGCCCGCGCAACGCCTTCGTCGCCGAGGTCATCCACGAAGCCTGGATCGGCACGCTCCTTTTCGACCTGCTCACCGAGCAGGAGGCAACCGACCGCGTCAACGTCTTCGACATCCCGTTCCTCGCCGAGCGGCTGCTGGCGGCGATCCGCTTCATGACCGAGCTGGAGCAGACGCGGCACCTGCCGCTCGGCCTGTTCGGCGCGAGCACCGGCGCCGCCGCCGCCCTCCTCGCGGCCGCCCGCGACCCGCGCGTGGCGGCGGTGGTGTCGCGCGGCGGCCGGCCCGACCTCGCCGGCCGCCGGCTCGCCGCGGTGCACGCCCCGACGCTGCTCATCGTCGGCGGCGACGACACGCAGGTGCTGACGCTCAACCAGCAGGCCCTCGGTGAACTCGCCGGCGTGAAGCGGCTGGCGGTGATCCCCGGCGCCACGCACCTCTTCGAGGAGCCGGGCACGCTCGAGGAGGCGGCCCAGCTCGCCGCCGAGTGGTTCGCCCGCCACCTCCATCCCTGACTCGCCGGCTCGTCCCCTTTCCCGAACCAGTTTTCCCGACTCAGGAGCGACCACCGTGGAATACCGGATATTCAAGGACCGGGCCGAGGCGGGCTGGATGCTCGTGGAGCGGCTGCGCGGCACGCAGCTCGACAAGCCGCTGATCCTCGCCATCCCGCGCGGCGGCGTGGAGATCGGCGCGGCGCTGGCCCGCGGGCTCGGCGCCGAGCTCGACGTGGTCCTGTCGCGGAAGCTCCGCGCCCCGCACCAGCCGGAACTGGCGCTGGGCGCCGTCTCCGAGACCGGCGTCGTGCACCTCAACCACTTCGCGGCGGCGATGACGGACGCCGGTGACGCCTACATCGAGGCGGAGCGGCTCCGGCAGATGCGCGAGATCGACCGCCGGCGCGGGCTGTTTCGCGCCGTCCGCCCGCAGGCCCCGATCGCTGGGCGGACGGTGATCCTGACCGACGACGGGATCGCAACCGGCGCCACGATGATCGCCGCGGCCCGCACGGTCCGGGCGGCCCGGCCACGCGAGATCATCGTGGCCGTGCCGGTCGCCGCGTCGGACCGGCTCGACGCGATCCGGCCGCTCTGCGACCGGGTCGTGTGCCTGATCGAGTCCGCGGCCTTCTTCGCGATCGGCCAGTTCTACCGCGACTTCGCGCAGGTGGAGGACGACCGCGTCGTCGAGCTGCTGCGCGACTACGGCGTGCCGGAGAGGAAATCGGAGCACGCGGCGCATCCGGCGACGGCGCTGGCCCGCTGATCGGCGGGATCCGACCCGCTCCGCTCAGCCCTTGATCACGCCCAGCGGCCGGAGCCGCGCGACCTTGAGCGACAGGCCGGCCTTGTGGACGACGTCCACGACCACATCGACGTCCTTGTAGGCCGCCGGCTGCTCCTCGGCGAGCCCCTCGCGGCTCCGGCAGCGGGCCACGACGCCGGCACCGGCGAGTTCGCTGCGGATGTCGCGGCCGCGGGCGGCCCGCGTGGCGGCGGTGCGGCTCAGGCAGCGGCCCGCGCCGTGACAGGTCGTGCCGAAGGACCGCTCCATGGCGTGCGGCCCGCCGACGAGCACCCAGCTCGCCCGCCCCATGTCACCCGGGATGATCACCGGCTGGCCGACGTCGCGGTAGCGGGCGGGGACGTCGGGATGGCCGGCAGGAAAGGCCCGCGTCGCCCCCTTGCGATGGACGCAGACCGGTCTCTTCATCCCGTCCACGGCGTGCTCTTCGAGCTTGGCCATGTTGTGGGCCACGTCGTAGAGCAGCGTCATGCCGAGCGCCTCCCACGACCGGCCGAAGACTCGGGCAAAGACCTCGCGGACCTGCCACATGAGGAGCTGGCGGTTGCAGAAGGCGTAGTTGGCGGCGGCCCGCATCGCACCGAGGTAATGGCGGCCCTCGGGGCTTTCCACGGGAGCGCAGACGAGCTGCCGATCGGGCAGATCGAAGCCGTACTTGGCCGGTGCGTCACGGAGGGAGCGGAGGGCGTCGTCGCAGACCTGGTAGCCGAGGCCGCGCGATCCGGAGTGAATGAGCACGCAGATCTGCCCGGGATGCAGTCCGAAGGCCGCGGCGACGGCCGCGTTCTCCACCCGGTCCACCTCCTGCACCTCGATGAAGTGGTTGCCGGCGCCGACCGTGCCGCACTGGTCGGCGCCGCGGGCCAGAGCCCGGTCGCTGACGAGGCCCGGCTCGGCGTCGGGAATCCGGCCCTCGGCCTCGGCGCAGGTGACGTCGTCGTCGGTCGCCAGGCCGCGGTCGCGCAGGAAGGGCACGCCCTCCGTCATCAGCGTGCGGAGTTCGCCGGCCGAAAACACGTGCCTGCCCCCCTGCCCGACGCCGACGGGGATGTCGCGCATCAATTGGTCGATGAGCCGGGTGATGTGGGGCCGCACCTCGGCGGCCATGAGCGACGTCCGCACGAGTCGGACGCCGCAGTTGATGTCGTAGCCGACGCCCCCCGGTGAGACGACGCCCCCCGCGGCCGGATCGGTGGCGCAGACGCCGCCGATGCAGAAGCCGTAGCCCCAGTGGATGTCGGGCATGGCGAGGCTCGCCCGCTGGATGCCCGGGAGGAAGGCGACGTTGGCCACCTGCTCGGCCGCCCGGTCGCTGCGAATCTGGGGAATGAGCCGCTCGTCTGCGTAGATCAGGCCGTCGACCCGCATGCCGGGCCGGGAGCCGCGCGGGATGCGCCACGTGCACTCGTCGACCCGCTCCAGCGGGCCGGCGTAGCCCCGCTCGTCCGCCGCACGTCCGCCGCTTCCTTCTCCGCTCATGCCCTGTTCCTCCCAGCGGTCATTCCGCCGCCGACATCGTACGCCCGGTCAGATGTCGACGACGAACGTGGCCTGCCAGCCGGTGGCCGTGCGTTGCACGTCGAGGAGGTGCTGCGTGACCGCCTTGACCTCGTGGGCGAGCATGTGGCGGCCGGGGGCGTAGACCTCGCCCCGGGCCCGGGCCTCGAGACCGGTCGGTCCGACCGTGACGACGAATTCCCGGTACAGCATCCGCCGGATCTCGAAGGCGGCGAGCACGTCGCCGATCCAGTCGGCGAGCAGCCAGACCGGGTCGGTTCCGGACACCCGAAACACGTCCTCCCGCCGGGGCTCGATCTGGGCGGGATCGCCGACGATGACGGCGGTCAGCCCGCAGGCCGCGTCGGCAAGGAGCAGGTCGAGCGTGGGAGCCGTCACCTCGATGCCGAGGTCGGCCGTGTGGTCGAACACCGTGTACATCGCACCCCCTGGAGGTGGCATCCGCCCCGGTGACGCCCCCGGTGCGGACCAAGGTTGTCCGGGCCGTGTGGCACGCTCCCGGCCGTCGCGGAACGCCTGCGAAAAATTTTTTTGCCCCTCGGACCGGTTTCTCTCGCTTGAACAGTCAGGAGAACACCATGCAACCATATCCACCCAGCGTCGAGAACCCGCACGAACTGATCGGCGTCCGCGCCGCGGAGACCGATCCGCACGTGATCATGGCGGCAGCCGGGACGCGGATCGCCCGCATCCGGGCCGCGGCCGGCGGCGAAATCGAGATCCGCCGGACGTTGATCGCCAGCATCATCGTGGCCCGCAACGACGTCTTGGGACGGATCGCCGTCGGGACACCTGCGGGCGACCGCGGCTCCTGCACCGCGGTGACCGTGCCCGAGTGACGCCGTTCGCGGCCAGCGACGGGCGCCTGCGAGTCAGCGCCGCGTGGAGGACTTCGCGGTCCGCTTCCGTGCCTTGCCGGCTGCCTTGATGTTTCCCTTGCCGGCTGCCGTACCCTTTCTCCCTGTGCCGGTCTTGGCCGCGGCCGCGCGGGATCCAGTTCGGATTTTTTTGGCGGCCGGCTTTTTGGCGGCCGGTTTCTTCGCCACCCGTTGCTTGGCCGCCGGCTTCTTCGCCGCGGCCGCCTTGCTGACACGCGACTGGTGTCCGCCACGAGACTTCAGTGCCGGCGACGTCTTCCGCCGGGAACTCTGCAGGCGCCGCGTGCGGGCCCGGGCGGCGGCCGCCACCTCGTCGAGAAACTCGTGGGCCGTGGCCCCGAGTTCAGCGGCCGACAGCGTCTCGACCTCGTCGATGATGAACAGCGACAGTTCGCCGCGCTGCTGGGCCGCCATCAACGTCTTGTAGCCCTCGAGCGTCAGGTCGGCGTGGTCGTCGTCCTCGCTCGTCAGAAACTCGAAGCCCACGCGGGCGGCGGCGTCCCAGCCGTCGATGTGAAACGTCACTCCGAACTCGCGAAAGGTCACGTTGCGAGAGACCTTGTAGCCGCGGGCCGCGAACAGCCTGGCCAGTAGATCGCAGCCCTCGAGTTCGGAGAGCGAGTCGGACATGAGCGCACCTTATGACGAGCGAAGGATAGGGTCTGAACGACCGAAGCGGCCGACACGCCGCAAGCCGTGGTTCCGGGCCGGAGTACGATAGCACGTGGTGGCGGCCGCCGAAACCGGCCGCACACGCCATGCATTCCGACCAGCCACCGATCCGTTCCGCGCCAGACATGACCGTTCCGGACGACGTCAACACCGCCCCCGACCCGCCTCGGCTCGCCGTCGGGCGGGGGGCCGATTTCTACCTCGAGAACGGTTGCGTCGTGTTCACGGCGGCGTACCACCTGAACCGAGGGTCGTGCTGTGGCTCGGGCTGTCGACACTGCCCCTACGAACCGCGTCATGCCATTGGCAGCACGACTGTCGCGCAGCACGGAGGGCAGGCATGAATCACGATCGCGGCGGGGCATGGGATGACGATGACGACGACGTCTGGGACGACGACGATGAAGCCGCCGACGACTCGGACGCGGAACCGACCGTGCCCTGCCCGTACTGCCGGGAGGAGATCCTCGAAGAAGCGCCACGCTGCCCAGCCTGCGGAAACTTCATTTCCGCCGAGGACCACGCCGGGCCCGGCAAGCCGGCCTGGGTCATCGTCACGGCCCTGATCTGCCTCGGGATGGCGATCTGGTGGGCCTTCGCGTCGGGCTGACGCTCCTCGGCGTGCTCCCCGCGGACGGGCCTCGATGCCCGGTGAACGAGGCGACGCGGCACTGCCCGGCTTCCCCGTTCCGTGTGATATCCTCCACGATCGTCACACCATCACACGGAGCACCCCCGATGCGAACCGGCAATCCGACGCTCAACGACAAGACGTTCGAGAACTTCGGCGTCTATCGCCACGATCTCGCCAGCGATCGATCCCCAGCCGACGTGATGACGATCAACGGCACGGCCCACAAGACACTGTTCCTGCTCCTCATCGCCCTCGGCTCCGCCTGCTTCACCTGGTCGCGGACGTTCGCCGCCGTCGAGGCCAATCCGGCGGCCGCGATGCCCTGGGCCCTGGGAGGGCTCGTGGTCGGCGCGATCGCGGCACTCGTCATCTGCTTCAAGCACACCTGGGCCCCCGTCCTCGCTCCCGTCTATGCGCTGGCGGAGGGGCTGTTCCTCGGGGGAATTTCCGCCAGCCTCGAGGCGCAGTACCCGGGGATCGTGATCCAGGCAGTCGGCGGCACGTTCGGCACGCTCTTTGGCCTGCTCCTCGCCTACCAGTCCGGTCTGATCCGGGCATCCGAGAACTTCAAGCTCGGGATAGCGGCGGCGACGGGGGGCATCTGCCTGGTCTACCTGATCTCGATGATCGGCGGCCTGTTCGGGTTCCCGATCCCGTTCATCCATTCCGCGGGTCCGATCGGCATCGGCTTCAGCCTCGTGGTGGTGGTCATCGCCGCCCTGAACCTCGTCCTCGACTTCGACTTCATCGAGCAGGCGGCCGACCGCGGCGCTCCCAAGTATCTGGAGTGGTACGGGGCGTTCGCCCTGATGGTCACGCTCGTCTGGCTCTACATGGAAATCCTCCGGCTGCTGGCGAAGCTCCGCAGCCGCGACTGAGCCGCGTGGCGTGCCCGGCAGGCCCGGCAGGCGCAGAAAAAAGGCTGCCGCCCCTCGCGGGGCGGCAGCCCGGGAAAACCATCTGGTGGGCTGCATCAACGGCAGGCCCGTCGACTCGCCGCTATCGGCGCAGCCCCCCGGTACAGTCAACTTGCGGCACGTGACCACCTCCTTTCGCTAGAGGACCCCCAGCCGTCGCGATCACTGCGAGATCGCCGCCAGGCTCTTGACTCCCCGGCCGTCGCCGGAGAACGCCGCCCGCATTGTAGGGTGCCGGCGGATTTCGTCCGAATCAGGATCCGAGAGGCTCCGCCGGCCGCCGGCCGAGGATGATGCCGAGGGCCGGGCCCGCGGCCATCGTCGTGATCACGCACATCAGGACGCAAGCCACGAACAGCCGCAGGTCGATGAGCCCGGCATCGAACGCCGCCGCCGCCATCACGATCCCGAGGATGCCGCGGGCGTTGAGGCCGCAGCCCACGGCGAGTGCCTGCCGGCCGGCCATGCCCGCCATCCTCCCTCCCAGGTAGACGCCGGAAATTTTTCCCAGAAACGCCACGGCCGTGATCAGGGCCACGAGCCAGGCATCGAACCCGGCGATGAAGTCGGTGGAGATCGCCATCGAGACAAAGAAGATCGGCGTGAACACCGCATAAGAGAAGTCGCCGATGATCTCGAATGGCCGGGGATCCTCGGCATAGGCATCGGCCAGCGCGATCCCCACGACGAACGCGCCGAGGAACGAGTGCAGGCCGAAATGCTCCGAGCCGGCCGCCCCGAGGAGGCCGCAGAGAATGGCGCAGGAAATGACTCCTGACGGATAGGGAAGCCTGGCCCGCGCCCAGCGCAGCAGCCGCGGGAGCACGAGCCGGCCGACGACGAGGATGCCGCCGAGGAACACGAGCACCGTCCCGAGGATCGCCACGCCCTGACCCGCGCCCGACGATTGCGATCCGTACTCCGCCAGCAGGACGGCGAACAGGCCCCAGCCGACGAGATCGTCGACCAGCGTTGCCGACATGATCGTCCGGCCGATGTCGCTCTTGAACAGGCCCATGTCCATGAGGATCCGGGCGATCACGGGATTGGCGGACAGCGAGAGGATCGAGCCCATGAACAGCGCCGTGGCGAACTGGTTCTTGGGCGTCACCCCGATCACCGTCGGAAACGCGTAGCACATCAGGAAGCCGAGCACGAGCGGCACGAGCGTGCCGACGGTCCCCACGGCGAGGGCCTTGCGGCCGGTCCGGCGCAGCTCCGCGACGCTGATGTCGAGCCCGATCGTGACGATGAAGAACAGCATCCCCACCCGCGCCAGCGCCGTGCGGGCGTCGGGGATCGGACCGAAGGGGGGAAACAGCCAGCCGAACAGGTCGGGGGCGATCCGCCCGAGCATCGTGGGGCCGAGCACGAGCCCGCCCGCGATTTCGCCGACGACCGCCGGGATCCCCAGCCGCCGGGCGACCGCGCCGAGCCCGATCGCGACCACGAGCATGGCCGCGAGATGCAACGACAGCACGGTCCAGTCGGCCGAATTCATGCCCGTCCTGCCCTGCCCGGCGAAGGCCGGCCGCATCGGGCGGCCTGGCGGAGTTGCAATACTTGTTCCAACGATAATTGTCTGGACGTCATAAATCCAGTACCCTTGCGGCATGGCCTCCGCGACCCGTCGCTCCGCCGTCGATCGCTCTCCAGCCGCCGCCCCGGCTTCGGCCGCGCCGGTCGGTGCCGTGTCGTTCGACTCGCTCGAGCAGGAGGCCTACCTGCAGCTGTGGCGGACGTACGACCGGCTCCGGGAGCTCGACGAGCGGGTGTTCGCCCAGCACGGCATCAGCGCCCAGCAGTACAACGCCCTGCGGGTGCTGCGAGCGGCGGCGCCGCGGCCGCTGGCGACCTCGGCGCTCGGCGCCCGGCTCGTCTCCCGGGCTCCCGACATGACGCGGATGCTCGACAAGCTCGAGGAGCGCGGGCTCGTCCGCCGGCAGCGGAGCGTCGCCAGCCGACGCCGGGTGGATGTCTGGATCACGCCGGCGGGCCGCGGGCTGGTCGCGCGGCTTGGCGGCGCCGTGCGGCAGTGCGGCCGGGATCAGCTCGGTCACCTCGACCGGAAGGCGCTCGTGTCGTTCATCGATCTGCTGAGGCGGGCCCGGGCCCCTCACGATCGCGACGCCGCCGACGCCTGGCCGGGCACCCGCGACTATTGACCGATGAAAAGTAGATTCATGAGCAGCAGCGACAAATCCCCGTCGCGATGCGACGGCAGACGATGAATGGTATAATCTTGCCAAATTAACCGCCGCGTAGCATTCCGAGCCACTTTCCGGACTCCTTCGGGTGGTCCCCGATCTCCGACACCTGGTTCGACTCCTCGCGGATCTCCCGGAGGGGCCACGCCAGGCCCTCGTCAGCCTCATGCGGCACGCCGCCGGAGGAGGCTGACCCTGCCGACCGCTACCGCGGCACGGCTGCTCCTTCCGCGGAAAGAACCGCCGTCGGGACGGTTCCCCATGATCAACCGCTGAATCTGCGGTTTCCTCCAGCCACCGCTTGGACTCAAGAGCGCGGGTTTTGCTGCCAGTTTCGAGGTGCGATACACTCCAGTCATGAAGTTCCTTGTCACACTGTCGCAGGACGAAGACCGCATCTGGGTAGCGGAATGCCCGAGCATTCCCGGCTGCGTGTCGCAGGGTCAGTCCCGCAGCGAGGCGATCGAGAACGTCCGCCAAGCGATTGCGGCCTGCCTGGAAGTAAGGGCGGATCGAGGAATGCCACTGACCGTGGAAACACAGCAGGTCGAGGTCACGATCTGATGGGCCGGCTCCCCGACTTGAGCGGAGCGGACGCGGTTCAGATTTTCGAGAGGGCTGGCTGGACGAGTGACCGCCAGCGTGGCAGCCATGTCATCCTCGTGAAGGATGGTCACATCGCGACGCTCTCCGTTCCCGATCACAAGGAACTCGCCCGAGGGACGCTCCGCAGCCTCATTCGTGCCGCGGGCATGACGACCGAAGATTTCGCAGCCCTCTCAAAAGACTGATCGCTCGTCTTTCTTGCCCGTAGGGCAGCAGACCTTCATATCGCCTGGATCAAGATCGTCCGCCTTGGCCCAACGAAGAACCCGACCCAGCGCGGGGCGAGCGGCTACTAACCCTGGACCAAGTGATCGCTGAGATCGCCCGCGAATACGGAATCCGCAATCGCACCTACATTCGCTGGGCTGACGAGAAACCCACCGACGCCTCTCTCCCAGACCTCGAATCCACCGAAGCCGAGGACGCTGACGACGACGAGTAGCGACGCGTATTCATCGATTCGGAGGTCGGGCATCCCTGCCCTCCCACTGATCTGAGCAGCGGCTAGCCCTCGATGCTGGTCTCTGCGGGGGGCTCATCAGGCGGAATGGGGCTCGTCTCCGCATCCGGCATCGACTCGCCCCCCTCCCCCCTCGCCGCCCCCCGCGATGCGGCATGCGCCGCGCCCCCGGCTTCCCCCTCCCCCGAGTGCGGAATCGAGGGCATCCCCGCCGCTGACGGGCCGCATCGTGCGGCTAGCGGAGCGGCCGCAAGCGGCCGCCAGAAGGCATCCCGCCGCCGACCGTGCGCAAACCTTTGCGTGAAAAGCCCTTATGGCTTGACCCTACGGGCAGCATGAACCGCACTTGCCGAGCCGGCGTATTGTCTTATAGTTCTGTTATGAACCAGACCGATAAATCCAGCGTGGACTCGAACGACCTGGTCGAAGCCGCGCCACGCAGCGTTCGCATCAGCCGCGTCGCTTTTCAGGACATGCACCACGTGGTGCTGCGTCGACTTTCGGCTCGCGCCCACATTCGCCGGCATGCACAAAAACTCGCCGCCTGGCAACCCAACGAACAGAGCGTTTGCGATCTTGCGATTGAAGGCATCGAAGATACAGGACTCTACGCCGCCATCGTGACTGATGACCTCGGCTGCGGCCCCGGATACCGAATCGTCTTTTGTGACCACCCGGCTGCCCCTGCCAACAACACACTTTGCATCATCGCAATACTTCGCTTGGACGAACAACTCACCAACCCGATGAAGATCATCCTGCACGGCCGCGCGACAATTGCCCGACATCGACTCGTGCTATGGGCACGATAGCAAACCAGTATTGAGGTGCCATCATGCCAGCTTCACTAGACGCCGCGAAGGATCATTCGCCGTCACCAGCAGACATCGTTCAAGTGCTTTTCCAGCAGCTTCAATCGAGCCCGGGGGGAAAACAAATAATCCGCCAACTCCTGGAATGCTCTGACGAGGTCCGGAAGGTCGCCCTCGACATGCTCTGTGTTTTGAATGACCCGAGCATCACGTCTGCCGAGAAGGAGCGAGCCAGCATGACGTTGGCAGACGCATTGTTTCCGAATGCTGACGAGAGTGGGGAGTACGGAATGGACTTGCAACTCTCCGAAAGCGGAGCTGCGTCGCGATTCCCTGCGCTCGCGAGAGAAATTCAAAAGATGGACACCCAAGAAGCCACATTCGCCGACCGACTCGGCCATCTGATGCACGCGAGGTGCATCAGCCAGACAGTTTTGGCTACGCTGACGGGCTGCTCACAGCCCGCGATTTCGCAGATGCTGAAACGGAAGTGTCGTCCGCAGAAAAGAACGATTCTCAAACTGGCTAACGCCCTGAATGTTCCGGCTTCCGACCTCTGGCCCGATATAGAGATCAATGACATGCTCGACGCGATCGCAGCCGCCCAAACCGATGCCATCGAAATCAGCGTGGCAGAGGCCCAGGCGCTCGACGAGAAAGCTCCGCGCAATGAGCCCACGGTTCGCGCAAAGCGTTTGCCGAAGCGCACTCGATAAGGGTGCGATTGGATGGCTGAGGATCTGCCACCACTCTACGCTGTCGATTTCACCGAATCCGAGCGCGACCGATTAACGGCGGTCTCATTCGGCACAGACCGATATGGCGAACTCGTCACCGAGTGGCTGCTGGGCTCCGACGTGCTGGATTCGATGCAGCGCGGCACGAAGGTCTGGTTGTTCGAAACGGAAGAAGGGCAAGTCGCGGGCATCGGATCTCTCGGGCCTTGCCGCCGCCGCTGGCCGCCCCCTCATGGCAACCATAAAAATCTGCTCCTGATTCCTATGCTTGCAGTTGCGCAGCCATTCCGAGAAGACAAGCGACCACACGAGGCTCGCGTTTCGACTCGCATCTTTCAGCACATCCTCGCGGAGGCTGAGGAACTAATCGCCTCGCGGAAAACAGACGACCGTAGCCCTCTTTTGCCCAGACTCCTCGTTTACGT
Source organism: Planctomycetia bacterium (assembly GCA_014192425.1). Taxonomy (NCBI): domain Bacteria; kingdom Pseudomonadati; phylum Planctomycetota; class Planctomycetia; species Planctomycetia bacterium. The sequence continues at coordinate 35,399 of BJHK01000009.1, forward strand.
CCATGAAGCAAATGATCGGGCCTTACGTTTCTGGCAAAGGATCGGGTTTCAAACCATTCCGAATGCCCGACACCACGACGACCACCTGATACTGCAGTTGTGGGCCGAAGAGATTGCCTGACGATCAGTTGCCATACCGCTAACTCGCTTGCGATTAGCGATCCCAGCGATATCGGCTTCCGCGCCGACTTGCCTTTGCAAGCGTTCCGTGCCGATATCTTGCCGGTCCCTGCGGTCCCCGACGACCACTTCGCCCGGGCGGCCGGCGAAAAAGCGGCACAGAATCCGGCACAGGCAGTGCACGCAGAGAGCCGCACCGACTCGCACGAGAAAAAAGAAACGGCCGCGCCACTCGCATTCGCGGGCGGCGCGGCCGTGCTATTTCAAACCCAAGTACCCCCACGGGGAGTCGAACCCCGGTTTTCGGACTGAGAACCCGACGTCCTGGGCCACTAGACGATGGGGGCGTGCTCGCTCGGCCCACGGGCGACCGACGGGATTGGTTCTAGCAGTGTCGGTTTCGCTGTCAAGCAGACTTGAACCACCGGTCGTCCGCAGCAACCGGCCGTCAGGACCGGCCCGTCCGCCCGCTCCAAAACCCTTATTGGCGCCGGTTTCGCCGCCGCCAGCCCGGTGGCACGCCGCCGCGGGAGCGGCCCACCACGAAGCCGACCGCGGCCGCGGCGACGGCGGCGGCCGCCGTTCCCCACCACACCCGGCGCCGCATCACGCGGCGCTCGGCGTCCCGGTCGAGGACGGCCCGAAGGTGCTGCGTCGCGGCCTGCAGGTCGGCCCGCTGCGACACCCCGGAGGCCTGCCCGCGGTCCGACCGGTGTTCTTCATCGATAGCCTTCCACGCCAGCGGCGAGTCGGTCGTCCGTCCAGCCCCGGACACGTCCGCCGCCACCGCATCGAGCGCCGCCAGCAGGTCCGTCGGCGTCGCAAACCGATCCTCGGGCCGCTTCTCGAGCAGCCGCTCCACGATCCCGCAGATGGCGGCCGGCAGTTCCGGCCGGAGGCGCGCCAGCGACGGCAACGGCTCCTGCACGTGGGCCATCACGACGCCGATCGCCGTGGCGGCGTTGAACGGCGGCCGGCCGGCGAGGAGGTGATAAACCGACGCCCCGAGCGAGTAGAGGTCGCTGCGGATGTCCACCGCGCTGCCCTGCCCCTGCTCCGGGCTCATGTAGAGGGGCGTGCCGAGGGTCATGCCGTCCTGGGTGAGCGAGACGTCCTCCCCGACGCTGCGGGCGAGGCCGAAGTCGGCGACCTTCACGTCGCCGGCGGGGGAGACGAGCAGGTTGTCCGGCTTGATGTCCCGGTGCACGATGCCCCGCTCCGCCGCCCGCACGAGCGCCGCCCCGACGTGTCGGAGCACCGCCACGGCCTGCCGCACGTCGAGCGGCCCGCGGTCCGCCAGCCACTGGCGCAGCGACGGACCGGCCACGTACTCCTCGGCGAGCAGGTGCACGCCGTCAATGCAGGCGACCTCGTGGATCTGCACGATGTGACCGTGGACGAGCGCGGCCGCGGACCGCGCCTCGCGCTCGAACCGCTCGACCGCGGCCGGATGCCGCAGTGTCTCCGGCCGCAGCACCTTCAGCGCCACCTGCCTGCCGAGCGAGACCTGCTCGGCGAGGTAGACGTCGGCCATCGCCCCGCTCCCCAGCAGGCGCACGAGCCGATACCCTCCCAGCCTGCGGCCGGAAAGATCCCCGGGCTCCGAGCGTGACGTGCTGACGACTGCCATCGCGGACCAGTATCCGCCGCACCTGCCGACGCCGCAAACCGGCACCGGCTCCCGAGCGGACGAGGCGCGGCCCGGCCCGTTCGCTTCATCGGGACGCGTCGCCCCCGGGCGTCACCACGACTCGCCCGCGTTCACAGGCGCTGGCCGGCGCCGGCCGCCAAAGACGCTGCGCAGGCCGAGCAGCACGAGGGCCAGCCCCCCCGCCGTCGAGAGGAGCGCGGGGCCGTTCGTGTGCACGTCGAGGATCTCCCACAGGTCGCGCTGAGTCGCGGGTGGCGCCGGCGGCCACGCCGGCTGCTGCCCCCCGGCGTCGTCCACATGCACCGCTCCATGATCGGCGATCGGCATGTCCACCACTCCCCCCTGTGGGCCGAACCCGGCCCCGGCATCTCCCGGCAGCGGCCCGGACTGCGGCTGACCGATGACGGCGGCGGCCATCCTGACCTGCGGTGCGGCTGCCGTCCCCGGACCGGCCTCGACCGGCCCGGCATTGGCGAACGCGCCCATCGGAGTCGGCGCGAATCCCCCCGAGCCGGCGCTGGCGAGAAACGCCCGCACGCGGGTCGAGCAGCTGCCCAGCGTGCGCCCCTCGTTCTGCCCGAAGAGCACGCCGGCGAGTTTGCCCTCGGCGTTGAGGATCGGGCCGCCGGAATCCCCCTGCCGGGCGCTGGCCTTGAGTTCGACGAACTCCTTCGGGTAGCCGGCGCCGGGGGACAGGTATTCGGTGCACGGCCCCGACTCCTCGCGATACGTGCCGCGACCGAAGCCGGCGATCGTGAGCTGCTCGCCCGGCACCGGCGGCGCGTCGGCGATCGCCACCGGCGTCGCCGGCGGCCGCCAGATGACGATCGCGGCCAGGTCCCAGGCCTCGTCCCAGCGGATCACCGTGCCGGCCGACTGGAATCCCCCCGGAAACTGGACGAGCACGGCCGAGCGGCTGTCGCGGATGACGTGGTAGTTGGTGAGCACCAGCCCCTGCGTGCGATTGACGTCGACGAGGACGCCCGACCCGAGCGACGTGCCCCCCTGCTCGGGAGCGACGATCCGCGCGACCGCAGGCCGCGGCGTCTGGCCGGTGAGCAGGTAATCGGAGACCGCCTCCGGCGACCAGCGGGTCGTGGGATTGCCGAACAGCCCCCAGCCCGGCGCCTGTGTAAACGCCTGGCCGAGCGCCGTCACATGCCCCAGGGCCGTCAGATGGCCGACCACGATCAGGATCGCGGCCCGGCCCACGAGGCTGACGGGATGCCGAACGGGGCTCGTGCGTCGCATGCGCCGCTCCTCCGCCGTTGCCAGCGCGTCAGGCGGTCACTTCGGCACGCCGCGCCGCGACTGCCGCAGCGACTCACGGACGATGATCCGCCGGAGCAGTTCCTGGCGCAGCCGCTCGCGCTCGCTCTCCTCGGCAGTCGCCGCGACGGGTCGTGCCGCGGGCGCGAGCAGGCCGCTGGAAGGGGTGACCATCTTCGACTCTCCTGTCGTCATGCGGCATCCGGCCCGATGTCGCATCGAAGGTCATCGGCAGACGGGGCGGCCACCATTGTCCGCGCCGCCGGCGTCGATCCGACCGGCACAGGCCGCAGGGTTTGCCAGACAGGAATGCCCCGGCGTCAGCTCGTGCCGGCAGCCGGAGCGGGATCGACCACCGCGGCCGTGAAGCCCGCGTCCCGGACCGCGTCAAAAAGTTCGGCGGCATGGGCGCGATCGGCCGTGTCCACGGTCACCTGGACGCTCGCCGAGAACACGTCGGGGCCGGAAAAGTCCCGGTCGTGGACGATCTCCTGGACGCTTCCCCCGGCCGTGGCAATCGCGGCCGTCAGCCGGGCGATGCCACCGGGCCGGTCGCTGACCCGGGTCGTGAACCGCCAGCGTCGCCCGTCGGCCACGAGCCCGTGGTCGATCACCCGGTCGAGGATCGTGAGGTCGATGTTGCCGCCGCAGAGCAGGAGCGCCACGCGTCGGCCACGCAGTTCCGCGCAGCGGTCGCCGAGGACCGCGCCGAGTGCCGCCGCCGCCGCCCCCTCGACGACGGTCTTTTCCAGTTCGAGGAGCCGGAGCACGGCCAGCGCGATCGCGTCCTCGCCGAGCGTCACGACCTCATCCACCAGCGGCGCGGCGATCGAAAAGGAAAGCTCCCCCACCTTCCCCACGGCGAGGCCGTCCGCGAGCGTGGGGCGGATCGGCACCTGCACCGGCCGGCCGGCGGCCAGCGACGCGCTGAAGCTCGGGGCCGCGGCCGGCTCGACCGCGATGATCCGCACCGTGGGCCGCAGCGCCTTGGCCACCAGCGCCACCCCCGCCAGCAGCCCCGCGCCCCCGGTGGGGACGACGATCGCTTCGACGTCGGGCACGTCCTCGAGGATTTCCAGGGCCATCGTCCCCTGCCCCGCGATCACGCGCGGGTCGTCGAAGCCGTGGATCCGGTCGAGTCCGTCGCGGGCGGCGACCTCGGCGGCGTGCCGCCGGGCGTCGTCGAAGGTTTCCCCCTCGAGGATCACGGTGGCACCGAGCCGCCGGCAGGTGGCCACCTTCACCAGCGGCGCGAACTTCGGCATCACCACCGTGACCGGGATCCCGAGCAGGCCGCCGTGGTAGGCCAGGCCGAGCGCATGGTTGCCGGCCGAGGCCGCCACCACACCCCGCTTCCGCGCGGCGGCGTCAAGCAGCAGCAGCGCATTGCGGGCGCCGCGTTCCTTGAAGCTGCCGGTCCGCTGCAGGAGGTCGAGCTTGCAGAACACATTCATCCCGGTGGCCGCCGAGAGGGCCGGGCTGGCCAGGCAGGGAGACCGCTGGATGCCGGAGCGGATCCGCTCGTGAGCCCGGCGCACATCGTCGATCGTCACGCTGCCGCTCATGTCGTACTCACTCTCTTCGGCCTGTGAAACGCCCGCACGTCGATCCACTCCATGCCGGCCCGGCGCGCGGCCTCGATGCCGAGATCGCTGTCCTCCCAGACCACGCAGCGCTCGGGCCGGACGGCCAGCCGTCGCGCCGCCTCGAGAAACGGCTCCGGCTCCGGCTTGTGCCTGGCAGTGTCCTCGCTGGCCACCACGGTGGTGAAGGCCTCCGCGATCCCGAGATGCGCGAGGATCCGCCCGCACACGGCCCGGTGCCCGCCCGTAACCACCGCCATCGGCACCCGGCCGCGCGACCGGAGAACGACGTCGACCACCGGATCGATGGCCGCCACGCGATCGAGCTGGGCGAGAAACGACGCCTCCTTCGCCGCGACCCCCGCCTCGAGGTCGAGCGTCACGCCCGCCTCGGCGGCGAGGGCGGCGAGGATGTCGCGGGTCGGCCGGCCGCCGAGGCCGTAAAACCGGTCCTCGTCGAAGGCGATGCCGTGGCTGGTGGTCACCGCGAGCCAGGCCCGGTAGTGGGCCGGCATGGTGTCGGCGAGGGTGCCGTCGCAGTCGAAAAGCAGGGCGTCGTGGTTCTGGTACTGCCACATGGCGGGGGGGTCGTGCGGGGTGTGTGGATTATCAGGCCGGAACCGGGCCCGCCTGCATCGCCAAGGTAACCTATGGTTTCGGCGAATCACCCCGTTCATTCCGCGTCCCCGCCGCGCCCGCCATGCGATTGTCACGTCTTCCCGTCGGTATTCGCGCGCGGCTGCTGCTGTTCGGCCTCCTGCCGGCGGCCGTGCTGCTGGCGTGGATCCTGACGATGAACCACCTGCGGACGCGGCACACGCTCCTCACGCTCGGCCGAGAAATTCTCCTCGACCGCGTCCAGGCCATCGCGGCCGACATCGACCGCGATGCGCTGGAGGCCGTCACCGCCGCCCGAACGATGGCCCAGGCCGCCGAGACGGGGCTCTTCGGCCGGCGGGCCGAGTCGCTGCGGCTGACACGGGAGGTGCTGGAGGCCAATCCGCGGTTCTTCGCCGCGTACTACGGCTACGAGCCTGATGCCGATGGCGGCGACGCGGCGGCCGCCGACGCTGCTGCGACATCCCCTGCCGCGGCACCCGTTCGCGACGCCCTGCCGCGCGAGGCGCTCGATCAGTCGGGCCGGTTCATCCCCTACTGGTTCCGTGACCCTGCCGACCCCGCCCAGATTCGTCTCCGGCAGCTGTCCGACTTCGACGGCCTCTACTACGACGGCTGCCGGCGCCGGCTTGCCGACCCGACGGCGACCGACAAGGCGATGGTCACCGAGCCCTACCTCTACGACAACCTCGCGCTGATGGTCGAGCACACCTACCCGATCACGGTGGCAGGCCGGTTCGTAGGCGTGGCGGGCGTCGATCGGAGCCTCGACGAGGTGTTCAAGCGACTGCAGACCGTCAAACAATTGCAGCGGGCCGAGGGCTGGAACGTGGAACTGTTCCTCGTCAGCCAGCAGGGGCGGCTGATAGCGGCGACGACCCGCGGCCCGAACGACGCCGACCTGCGCACGCTGCCGGTCGCCGACAGCCCGCACGGCCGGCTGCTGCAGGATTTTCATCGGGCCGTGACCACCGACCGCGTCGTGGACGCCGCCGACCCGGTAACCGGCAAGCCCTGCATCTACGCCGCCGCCCGGCTCCCGACCGGGCAATGGACCGTCATGCTCCAGGCCCGGCAGAGCGACATCCTCGACCGCGTCCGCGGACCGCTGATCATGGCGGCGACGGCCGCCGCTGCGGGCCTTGCCGGCGTTCTCGGCCTGCTCGCCTGGCTGGCCACCTCGCTCACCCGGCGGATCAGCCGGGCAGTGGAAACGGCGCAGCGGGTGGCCCAGGGGGACCTCACCGGCACGATCGACGTCCGCGGCGGTGACGAGACGGGCCAGCTGCTGCGGAACCTCGCCGCCATGACGACGAACCTCAAGGGCATCGTCTCGCAGGTGAAGCGGTCGAGCATCGAGCTCAACGCCTCCTCGCGGCAGCTCGCCACGGCCGGCCGGCAGCAAGAGTCGGCGATCGCCTCCCTCGGGGCGAGCACGAGCGAGGCGGCGGTCGCCAGCCGGCAGATCACGGCCACGGGCAAGCAGCTGCTCGGCACGATGGGGGAGGTGGCGAACCTGGCCGTGGAGACGGCCGACCTCGCCGACGCGGGCCGGGGCGACCTCGTCGAGGTCGGCGAGACGATGGCCCACCTCGAGTCCTCGACCACGGAGTTCGCCAGCCGACTGGCGGCGATCCGCCAGCGGGCCGAGGACATCAACATGGTGATCACGACGATCACCAAGGTCGCCGACCAGACGAACCTCCTCTCCATCAACGCCGCCATCGAGGCCGAGAAGGCGGGGGAATACGGCCAGGGCTTCATCGTTGTGGCCCGGGAGATCCGCCGGCTCGCCGACCAGACGGCCGTGGCCACGCTCGACATCGAGCGGCTCATCGAGCAGATGCAGCAGGCGGTGAACACGGGCGTCGTGGAGATGGAGCGGTTCGCGGCCGAGGTCCAGGCGGGCGTCGGGCGGGTGGCCGGAATCAGCGGCCAGTTCGCCCAGGTGATCGACAAGGTCCACGGCCTCTCCGGCCGCTTTGAAGTGGTCAAGGAGGGGATGCAGACGCAGGCGGCCGGCGCCGAGCAGATCACCGAGGCGCTCGTGACGCTCACCGACGGCTCGCGGACCGCCGCCGAGGCCCTCTCCGAGTTCAAGAGCGCCGCCCATCACATGGAGCACGCGGTCGACGGCCTCACCGAGACCGTGAGCCGGTTCCGGATCGATTAGGCCGCGGGGCGCGGCAGGCCGGGCAAGTTGCGGTGCCGGGTTGGAATCCGGTCTTGGTGCCGGAAAGACTCATGGATGGGGTCGTGCCGGGTCGATCACTCCTGACGATCATGCCGGTTTTTCCGCGCAGGCTTCCGCCTGCAGGCCCAGCCGGCCACCGCCAGGATGCGACTCCGATGAGCAGAAATGCGCTCCATCGCCTTGGAAAAAGGACCTCCGAACGGCTGCGGCGGATCCAGCGCCGGGCGGCGGCCTGGCAGCGGACCGCCCGGCAGGCGGCGGCCGTGGCCGCGGTCTGTGCCGGCATGGCCGGCATGCCGCGGATCGGGGAGGCCCAGACCGGGCAGATGTCCATGGTCCCAGCAGGAGGCGTCCTCAACCGGGCGGCGGCAGGTTTCCAGCAGCTCAACCAGAACGGCCCCGGCTTCTTCTACTACGGCCTCAACGCCGCCGATCGCGGCCTCGGCTACAACGGCTCGTACATGACGCTCGGCGGCTACATCCCCTACTCCGAGGACGACCTCGGGGGCCTGTGGGCGGCCGACCTGCGCAGCCACCTCTCCGTCAACGGCGGCTTCTTCTCGAACGTCGGTCTGGTCCGCAAGCAGTTCCTCGGCGGCAGCCTTCTCGGCGTCGGCGTGTTCTGGGACTTCGACGGCGACGAGAACCAGTACCAGGCGTTCGGCACCTGCGGCACCGAATACGGCCAGTTCGGCCACTCCTACAACCAGATCGGCGTCAGCGGCGAGTGGCTCACCGACTTCGGCAACCTTCGCTCCAACGGCTACATGCCGGTCGGCACGACGGCCTACACGGCCGGTGCCCCGGGCACGCCCTTCTATCAGAACTATGTGATGTGCCAGTACGGTCTCGACGCCGCCCTGACGGGTGCCGACCTCGAAGTCGGTGCCTACATCCCCGGTCTCTCCGACTGGGCGGGCATGATCAGCGTCGGCGGCTATGCCCTGGGCAACGCCCGCTACAACTGGTGGCAGGGGCCGCAGACGGGGAAGGACGTCGTCCCCTGGTTCGGCGGCGTCTACACCCGGCTCGACATGACGTTCGCGAACAACTGGGACTTCTCCCTGCAGGGCAACAACGACAGCTACTTCGACTGGACGGGCTTCGCCCGGCTCACCTACCGGATGGGGGGCAGCCGGCGCCGGAACGTGCCCGACCAGATGGAGCAGCCGATGATGCGCAACGAGCACATCGTCCGCGCCCACCAGACGCCGATCATGGCCGTCAATCCCCAGACCGGCACGCCGTACCGGGTGATCCATGTCGACAACGCCGCCCCGACGGGAGGCAGCGGCGCGGTGGAGAGCCCGCTGACGACGCTCGCCGCCGCCAGCGCGGCCGCCACGAATCCCTACGACATCGTCTTCGTCCACCGCGGCCTGAGCCGGACGAGCACGCCCTACGGCGGCTCGTTCGTGTTCGGGAACGAAAACCAGTACCTCGTCGGCGACGGCCTCGGCTTCATGCTGCAGACGGCCTGTTGCGGTCCGATCGCCCTCACCACGGGCGCGGGCCTCACGCCGCTGCTGAGCAATCCGGCCGGGGACAGCGTGACGATCGCGGGTCCGCTCGCCGCCGGCGCCACCATCGCCGGCATCGACATCCTCGGATCGCGGACCGGCATCTACGCCACCGGGCCGCTGACGAGCGGCATCGGCCGGGGGCTGACCGTCCAGAACGTGTCGATCACCGGCAATGGCACCACGGCGAGCCAGGAGGGCGTCTTCCTCGACAAGGCCTCCGGCAAGGCGACGTTCTCGGAGACGGCGATCGCAAACATGACGACCGCTGGCTTCGCCATCGAGGGTGCGGCGGCCGGCCCGCTCGACGTCGACTACCAGGGCTCGATCACCAGCGACACGAAACTCAACGGCGGCGCAGTAGCCCCGATCGTCTACATCGCCGACACGCAAGGAGGCACGATCAACCTCGCCACCGGTGGCGGCGCCGCGGGGGCCACCGTGCCCAACCAGATCAGCGACACCGGCGGCTCCGGCATCCAGATCGTCAACAATGCCGCGGCCACGACCATCGCCATCGGCAACGTGTCGCTCACCGACAACGTGCAGACGGCGATCGCCGTCGTGGACGACCAGGCGACCACGTCGATCACGGCCGACTCCGGCAGCGGCATCGTCAAGCGGACCAACGGCGCCGCGATCTCGGTCCTCGGTGGCAGCCCGAACCTCAGCTACACGGGCCCGATCACCAACGGCCTGCCCACGAGCGGGGCCACATCGTCCTACCTGCTCTCAGTGGCCGACACCACCGGTGGCAGCGTGACGCTTACCGCCCCGGGCACGCCGTTCATCGATACCGGCAACGGCATCAGCATCAACAACGCCGCCGGCGACGTGACGCTGGCCGGTGCGGGAGCGAAGATCACGAGCGTCGGCGGACAGGGCATCCTCATCGACGGGGCCGGCTCGACCGGCAACTACCTGTTCAGCAACGCGACGATCCTCGGAGCCACGAGCGCCGGCGTGCTGATCAACGGCGCCCCGGGCTCGACGGAATTTCAGAACCTGACGGTCAACCTCTCGTCCGCCACCGCAGTCGGCTTTCAGGCGAGCGGCGCCGGCGACATCACCGCCGTCGTCGGTTCCAACTCCATCACCACCGCCTCCTCCTCGCAGCCGGCCGTGAGGATCACCGGCAGCGGACCGATCGACATGAGCTTCACGACGATCACCTCGGCCAACACGGCGACCACGGCGACCACTCCGGCGACCCCGACGGCGCTGATGTTCAACACCAGCCCGGGGACGTTCAACGTCACCAGCAAGTTCACGGTCGGCGGCGCTGCCGGTTCGACCGCCAACGTCACGAACGCCGGCGGCACGACGGTCAACCTGCCTCCGTGACCCGGGGCTTCTCCGGCTCACACGTGAGCCTCCCTCCCCACCACCGTCCTGCCGAGCATTGGATCGGCCGCTCGGTTCCGTCAGACGCCCTCGGTGACTGCCGGTCAACGACGCCGCGGCGGCAGCGGCGGCACACCCCGCCTGCCCGTGGTTCCCGTGCCACCGCTCCCCGAGCCGCCGGTCGGCGTGCCCGAATGCTGGTTGCCCTCGGCGTCGATGAGCGTGGACGCGTTCGGCTCGTAGCGGTTGCCGAGCCCCGCGTAGACCACCTCCACCGCCGGCAGGCCGTGCCGCAGGCCGATATTGCCCTTGCCGTTGCGGCGCCCGGTGCTCGTGTCGGTGGGTGTGACGCCGAGATAGTTGCCGCGGATCGTCTGCCGATTCGCGATCGTCTCCGCCGCGGAACGGGCCCCGGACGTCTCGGCCACGATGCCGAACCCGCCGTTGCCCACGATCACGTTGCTCGCGGCGGACCGCGTCGTCGTGCCGCCGATGATATGCGTCCCGGCGGTGATGCGGATGCCATCGAACGTGTTGTTGCTGACCGTCGTGTTGGTGACCGTTGTCATGCCGTTGGCCAGCAGGATGCCGGTGAGGTTGTTCTGCACGACGTTGCGGGCCGGCGCGCCGAACCCGATGGCCGTCACCCCGGTGGCCGTCAGCGGCAGTGACAGCGTGATGGTCACGATGCCGGACGGGCTGACCGACACGCTCCGGACCCGGGCCCCGGAGGGAATGCCCGACGACGCCCCGCCGGTGACGAGCTGGCCGAGGTAGACCTGGTCGGCTGACACGGCCGCCGGCAGCACCAGGGTCGCCGTGTTGGCCGTGGTGGACACGAAGTTTCCGAAGTTCACCTGTCCCGACGCCGTCACCGTGCCGCCGCTGATCGTGACCGTCGTCACGCCCGTCGTCGCATTGGTCGCCACATCCGCGATGGTCGCGGCCGGCAGGCCCGCCGCAGCAGTGATTCCGGCGGCTCGAACACCGAGGCCGACGAACAGGTTTGCGGCCGTCGTCCGGTAGCTGGCGGGCAGCGTGAACGATGTCGCCGAGACCCGCGTCGCCGTCACCGGCGCCAGGGCCGCCGTGGGCGCGACCGGCATCGCGCCGATCAGGTTCCGCCCCGGGCCACTGGTATCCACCTCGACGCCCACGTTGTTGTCGCGATCGCCCGTGCCGATCGTGTTGCCGATGAGCATCGCTCCCTGTGCCGTCCCCTCGACCCGGACGCCGGCCCGCGTGCTGGCCGTGATCGTGTTGCCGGAGACGGTGGTCCCGGCCGAGCCCCCCGACACCCGCACGCCGTAGGCGTTGGTCACCCGGACGCCGCGTTCCGTGGTGCCGAGCGTCAGCCCGTTGACCAGCACCGACGCGGCGTCGGTCACCTGCACAGCGGCCCCCTTGGTGAAGCCGCTGACGGTCATGTTGGCGATGGACGCCGAACCGGCGCCGGCCCCGAGGAACTCGAAGCCGTTGACGACGGTGCTCGCCGTCACGGCGTTGCCCACCCGCGTGCTGGTGATCGTCGAGCCATCGACCGTGATCCGCGGCCGGCTGACGGCCGGGCTGCCCGGCGGATCGTAGGCCAGGTTGCCGTCGATCGCGAACGACTTCGTGACCGCCGGCAGCTGCTCCGTAAGCCGGATCGGCGTCAGCACCTGCGACGAGAAGGTGAAGTCCATCACCTGCGCCGGGTTCAGCGGCGAGGATGACGTGTCGTTGACCTGCCGCAGGCGGAGCATCTTGCCCAGCGACCCGGCGGCACCGTTCGTGCCGGCGGCCGTGGACACCACGAACGTAGCGTTGTCCCGGCTGTCGTCCGAGCCGATGTTGGTGACGACGGGGGTCTCCGTGACGGTGATGTCCGCGCGGGTGAAGGGCACCGCCGTTGTGGCGGCGTAGGTCAGTTGGAACACCTTGCCGGCAGCGGTGCCGTCGGTGACGCGCACGAACGTGTTGGATGGCAGCTCGGCCGCCGTGTCGGAGTCGCCTGTCCGCGTCAACACCCAGCGCCGCGTGCCGCTGCCGAGGCTCGTGATCGCGTAGACGCCATTTGCCGCCGCATTCGCGGCACCGCTCCGGCTGACAAGCAGCCGGTCGCCGACACGCAGGTTCGTCAGGCCGGCGAGGGCGAGCGGGCCGTTGGCAGAGGCCGTGAGGGTGCTCGCCACCACGCCCGGGCTGCCGGCGGCGTACGTGGACGCGGGCAGCGTCGTGACCAGACCGCGCACCGCCCGGCCCCCGTCCCCGGCGATCGGGGCGTCGAGCACGAACAGGTCGCCGCGGCTCGCCCCTCCGGCCGAGCGGATTTGCACGTTCCCTGCCGCCTGCATCGAGACGGCGCGACCGAGACGCAGCGCGTCGGCATTGCCGACGATGATCGTCGAGGGGGCGTTGTTGGTGATGTCGATGCTGCCGTTGGGCGCGTTGACGTCGATCCGCGTCACGTCCACCAGGCTGCCCCGCAGGGCGGCCACGCTCCCGCCGGCACCGGGATCGACGCCCCGGGCCCGGACGGACACCAGGCCACCGGCCCGCACGGAATCGAGCTCGAGATCGGTCATCTCGTCGATCGACATGCTGCCACCGACCCGCGCCGTCAGCGTGTCGACCGCCGTCTGCAGGTAGAACTGCGGATTCACCGGCTGGAGTGCCTGATTGCCGACGTTGCCGTCGGCATCGATCGCCAGCCTCTTGCCACGCACCCGGGCCGCGCCGCTGATGCCGGCGGGCGTGGAGCCGTTTCGCTGCACGAGGCTCACGTTATTGACCGCCGCTACGGCCCCGCCGAGCGTCATACCGCCGCCGGTGGCTGTGAGCACGATGTCGTCGCGGGTCGGATCGTCGGCCGCCGCGGTGACCCGCAGCGAGTTCTGCACCGCAACCTCGCTTCCCGTGACGCTGATTTGGCCGACCGTCGTCGAGACCGGCGCCGACACGGTGAACTTGCTGCCCGCGCCCAGCAGGACATCGCCGGCCGTGGCCAGCGCGGCCGTGAAGGTCATGTCCGTCGTGGCATACAGATCGATCGGGAGGCTGGAGGCCGCGACGGCCTCGATGGCGATGCTGTCCTGCTCCCTGACCTTCAGGTCATACGGGAACGGATCGCTCCGCGTGACGCCGGCACCGGTCGCCGCCCGGACGCGGAGCGAGTCGATCGCGGTCGCGAGGTTGATCTCGTTGAAGGCCGCACCTCCGGCCGCGGGCGTCGGCGTGTCGTTGGCGAGCGTGATCGCCACGGTGTTGCCGCGGAGCAGGCCGGAGTCGGCCCCCGACGTGGGCGACGTCGTGGTGAACGCGAAGGGGGCGAGATTGATGGCGGAGGCACGGGACTGGAACAGGAACGACTGGGACTTCGCCCAGACTGTGCCCTCCACGACCACGTCCGCCTGCTCGGCCTGCACGAAGACCGAGTCGGCGCTGGCCGCGGCGGCAAACTTGCCCGCCAGGGAGCCAGACGGCGAAATGAGCAGGCCCCCCCGCTCGATGTCTGTGCCCAATTCCTCGCCGATGCGAATGTCGAACACGTTGGCCGCGACCGAGGCGTCAAAACGGACGGTCTCGGCCTGCGCCACCGGGATCGGAGCCATGATCCGGACCTCGGGAGCGACCAGGTAGCCGGACCCCGAGTCGGTCACGTCGATCCCGATCACCCGTCCCTCGGAATCGAGAATCGCCTCTGCCACTGCCTGCGTCCCGCCACTGTCACGCGGCGGCGGTTGGATCCAGACACGCGGCGCCACCGCGTACCCGTAGCCGCCGTCGGCCAGGACGATCGAGCCGGTTCCCAGGGCGAGACCGTCGCCGGTGAGCGTAACGGGACCGATCAGGGCCGCCGTCGGTGCCACGGGCGCGGCGATGGTCACGGCCGGCCGGCCCGTGTAGCCGAACCCGCCGTGGGTGACGTTGAATCCCGTCAGCCGGCCGGCGGCATCGACGATCGCCTCCGCCTCGGCCTGCGGTTTGGCTATGGTCGCCACGGGGTCTGTCGGCGTGGCCGCGTAGCCAACGCCGCCGTCGATGATCGTGACTCCGATGACCCGCCCCTGGGTGTCGAGCACGGCGACGGCCGTCGCCGTGCGGACACCGGGTGCGGCAGGAGGGGCGGTGATCGTGATGATGGGCTGCGCCGACGTGAACGGAGCCACGCCGTCATACCCACGACCGGGGTTGACGATCGCAATCGCCGTCACCCGGCCGAACGTCGGGCTGCCCACCGTGCGATCGACCGTCACGGTGCCCAGCAGCGCGTTGACCTCGCCGTTCGGTCCGGCGATCGTCACGGTCGGCGGCTCGTCCGGGTCGTAGCCCACGCCCTGCAGGCCGGACGGTGAGAAGACGCTCACCACGTTCCCCGCATTGTTGATCGCCGCCGACGCGAGCGCGGTGCGAAGCGTGGGCGTGCGGTTGACCGCGCTGGCCCCGATGTCGATCCGGTCGTTCGATGACACCTTGGCGGCGAGATTCACGTTCGTCGCTCGCAACGTGACATCGGCGCCGGCGAGGGCCGGATCGACGACGATCGGACTGTCCACGTTGATCGTCGAACCGGGCGTCAGCAGGTCGATGTCAACCTGCCGCGTGATGTCCTGCCCGGCGAACACCGTGACACTCCGGGCATCCTGGCCCTGCACGTAGACCCCATAACTCGCGTCGAGCGACACGAATCCCGGTTCTTGCTCGACGAACGCGCTGTTCAGGGCCGTGGTTGAACTCGCGAAGTACAGCGAGATCGCGCCGTCGCGGGGATCGAATGAGCCGTACGCCAACTGCGGCCGCAGGCCGCCGGTCCGCAAGACGTATTCTTCGCGCAGCTGCACGTCGGCGTCCGTCCGACCGCCGGAGAAAACCAGCCTGTTGCCCCCGAACGCATCGATGCGGAACGGATAGACTCCGCCTTCGAGCCGCAGCGATCCCGACAGCGTGCCGGGTATGACACCGAGACTGCCGGCGCCGGTCGCCTGCGGCAGCGTGAACTTCGTGGGCTGCAGTATGTTGGCGACCCGCAGTGCGCGCGTGGATGGCAGGATCCCATACTCGATCTTGGGCAACGCGCCCTGCGTGCCATCTTCGCTCGTCTCGTCGTCGTACGTGTACGTGACCCGCGCCAGCACCGGGTTCGAGGAGAACGGGGACACCAGCGGAGCAGAGGGGTCCGCCAGGCCGACGATCGGCGGCATCCGCCACGTGACCTCGAACCGGGATCTGCCGAACGTCGAGGCCGGCTCGCGGAAATTGATCGCTTCGGGATAGATGTAATTGCCCGGCAGACTGCCGCCCGGGCCCGGCACTCCCGGGCCGGTGAGCAGCCGCGGGTTGGCCAGCGCCGTCCCGCCGTCGAATGTCCAGCGGGTCGTCACGCCGTCGGCCTGCCTGTACTCGAGAATCCCCTCGACGATATCCACCACGTCATCCTGCTCGATGACATACCGGGTGGTGACCTGCCCCCGATCGAAGGGGTTGAAGGCGTAGACGGGGCCATTGTCCTGCGTGATGCCGATCTCCGTGCGTCGCTCGCCGTTGGTGACGTAGACGTTCTGCAGCGCGTTGATGCTGCTCACGGTGCCCGCACCGACGAACCCGCCGTTGTCGGCGTAGAGCAGCGACTGGGGTACCGTCGCCACCTGCTGAAGAAAGAGGTCGTCATTGCTGTCGGCGATGACGACCGCCCATCCTTGGACCGCACCCGTCGGAACCCGGCCGATGAGCGGATCGACGAGCGTGGCGGTGAACGGTTGCTGGGCGAACGCATCGACAGCGAGCGCGATCCGCGACTCGAGCGACTCGGGGGCGAAACCCGCCGGGCAGGACGACCGCCGCCCGGTGCGGCCCCGCCGCCGACGTGACCGCCCGGAGCCGACGGCCCCGCCTGTCGTGGACCGGTTCAAGCCGCCGATTCCGAAGATGGATCTGTTTCGTGGACTCATCGCTCTCGCCTCGTGGTTGTCGCCACATCAATCGTGGACAGGGAAGCCCCGTTGCCGGCCACCCCGATCGCGGGCGGGAACCGGCACGCGCACTCTCGCAACGTAGACGGGGAATACGTACCGGACAATAAATCGGTTCGAAAACGACGTGGAAATGCGGTTTCACCCGGGAATCCGGGGTGCGCGATCTGGGGAAACCTGAAGGCGGCGACGATCGGAACGGGTCGCGGTGAACCTGCGGCCTGTCCCGGACGTATCGACGGGGTCATCCGCGGTGTCCCGGAGCGGCCCCTGGTTCCGAGAACATCGAAATCGGGCTCGGGCCAATCTGGATGCGTGACACACGAACAGCCTGCGATATCTTATTGGCGTGCCGAACAGGGCCTGCGGGCGTTCGCTCCCCCCGCTCGCCCCCATGCCTCCCCACCCTGCTCCACCCGCATCCGAGAAGGAAACCACATGAATCCCACCGATCTCGGCCGCCGTCTGCGTGCCGCCGCGGCCGCCCCGCAGGCTAGGCGACGCCGGACCCGTGTTCTCGCGGTCGAATCCCTCGAGCCCCGCGACTGCCCCGCCCCGGTGGTGTCGATCGAGCTTCCGAGGACGCCGATCATCGAGGGGGATCGGGCCACGTTCACGGTCCGCCTCTCGCAGCCGTCGTCCACGCCGCAGCGGATCGCGGTCAGCGCGGTCGCCGAGACGGCGACGCTGGGCCGGGACTTCATGTTCAGCAACCCGACGCAGCTCCTCTTCACACCGGGCCAGACAGTGAAGACGTTCAGCGTGCAGACCTTCACCGACACGGTCACCGAGCCGATCGAGACGTTCCGCATCAACGCGACGCCGCTGACGATCCCGAACGCGGCGACCGTCTCCGCCCGGGCGTCGATCTACGAACTGGTCGAGACGACCGTGACCGCGCAGGACGTGCGGATCACCGAGGGCAACACGGGCACCGTGAACGCCACGTTCACGCTGACGCTCTCCGGCAGGCCGATCCTCCCCGTCTACGTCAACTACACCACGCAGGACATCACGGCGACCGCCGGCAGCGACTACACCGCGGCGAGCGGCCAGGTGTTTTTCAATCCGGGCCAGACCACGAAGACCGTCACGGTGCCGATTTCCGGAGACCTGATCGCCGAGCCGGACGAGACGTTCAACCTCCTGCTCTCGACGACCACCCGCGGCTGCACCATCGAGACCCCGACGGTCACCGGGACGATCCTCAACGACGAGGCCGACACTCCCGGCTACCAGGTCACCGTCGTGTACGTCGGCGCCTTCACCGCGGCGCAACGGTCCGCGTTCGACGCCGCGGCGGCCCGGTGGTCGCAAGTGATCACGGGGGATCTGCCGGGTGTGACGCTGCCCGGCGGCACTTTCGTCGATGACGTCCAGATCGAGGCGTCGATCGTGCCGATCGACGGTGCGAACGGAATTCTCGGACAGGCCGGCCCCACGGACTTCCGCACGGGCGTTGCCGGCCTTCCATACGCCGGCGTCATGGAGTTCGACACGGCCGACGTGGCGGCAATGGAGAGCGATGGCACCTTCCGCGGCGTGATCATGCACGAGATGGGACACGTCCTCGGGCTGGGCACGCTCTGGCCGTCGCTGAGCCTCGTCAGCGGCGCCGGTGGGGCCAACCCGGTCTACGTCGGGGCGAACGCCGTCAGGGAATACAACGCGATCTTCGGAGTCACGGGGACGAGCGTTCCCGTGGAGAACACCGGCGGCCCGGGAACCCGCGACTCGCACTGGCGCGAGTCGACGATGCAGACGGAACTGATGACGGGATACGCATCGCCTTCTGGCGTAGCGATGCCGCTCAGCCGGATCACTGTCGGCGGCCTTGCCGACCTGGGCTACGCGGTCAATTACGGGGCGGCGGACTTGTATTCGCGGCCCCCGGTCGTGGCACCCTCCCCGTCCGGCGGCGGCATGGGCGTCGCCCTGCCGATCACATTGCCAACCCGTCCGGTACCGGCGGCTCCGCCGAGTGCCGCTCCGACCAGCCCGTCCCCGCGGCCGAGCGAACCCCGACCCGGCACCGGCATCCCCTCTGCTCCGGCTCCGACCGTTCCCGCGACTCCGCGGCCGACTTCGTCGGGGCCACGGACCACCTCCAGCGCGCCCCGAACCACCTCCAGCGCGCCCCGAACCACATCCAGCGCGCCCCGAACCACATCCAGCGGGCCCCGAACCACCGCCCCCAGGCCGCGGATGACGTCGGCACCGAGCGTTCAGTATCAGGCCTGGGGATCGCTCGGCTCGGGACGTTGAGATCGCGTCGGCCAGGGCCAAGGGAGAACGCGTCTGGACTTCGCCGTCCAGCGATCGCTCCGGTCACGGCGTGGCGACGGACATCCCGCTCTCGAGCGTTCCGGCTGTGACGACGACCGTGTTCACCGCCAGCCTGAAAAAATGGCCCCAGTCCCCCGCGTCCACGCCAGCCGGCAGGCCGCAACGCCGCCTTGCCTCGAAGACGTCGCGAAACCGCTCCGTGACCGCGCCCGTCCGGGCATCGCGGGTCGGCACCACGCAGCGCCGGCAGACGTTCGTCGCCTTGAACGCCACACCGTCGATCGCGAACCCCCGCGGCTCCGGCGGCGGGAGATCGGCGTACGGATCGGCCAGCGTGGCGGCTGAGAGTTCCCCAAGCGGCGGCGCAAGCTCCGGCCGGGCTGGGCTCGCCAGGGCGTCCTCCCAAAAGGGATCGCAGCTGCCGATCTCCAGGTTCGCCCGGAACCGGCGCCGCGCCTCGGCGAGGTCGAGGCCGAACCAACGGGCCACTTCCACGAGCGTGGCAGTCGACACGAGCGTCGGTCCGGGAGCGTCCCGGTCGTCGGGAAACCCGCCGTCGGCCCGCTCCAAAAGCAGCACGCCCTCGCCCACGACCTGCGACAGCCAGCCACAAGGACCGTCCGGACCGGGCACGATCGGAAACGTGTCGCCCGCCAGGGATGCGAGCCGGTGGATTCCGGGAATCGCCCGCGCCGCCAGCGCCGCCGGGTCGATCGCCAGCGTCACGAGCCGCTCGGAAAGGTCCCATTCGGCCCGAATGGCATGCAGGAGGGGCGTCCGCTTGGCGTTCACGACCCGCCCCTCCATGTCGACGACCTGCCAGCGCCGGTCGTTCTCCAGCCCGCCGCCGGGGAGGACGCGGCACTCCTCGACGTCGAACCCGTCGAGGCTCTTGACGGGAAAGATCGTGATCCGGTCGAGCGTGGGCATCGGGCGTCACGCCCCCTGAAAGGCCTGCCAGTCCAAGCCCAACTGCCTGACCACAGCCCGCACCGTTCCCGGCTTCAAGTCCTTGCCGCTCCAGTCGGGCACGACGGCGCCCCGCTGGGCTGCCGGGTTCCACCATTTGCGGTGCGATCCGCCGCCGCGACGCGGTAACTCACTGCAGCCCAAGGCCGTCAAGCGGGCTGCGACCTCGCGATACCTCACGGTGCCGTCACCAAGGCCTCGAACCAGACCGGCCCGGATGCTTCACCGATCATCGCGGTTTGCGGCAGCGGCCGACCGAGATCCTCGTACAGTTCGATCACCGCAGCCAGCGCATCCTGGACGTTTGCGACCGCCTCGTCGGCCGTATCGCCTTCCGTGTGCAATTCCGGCAGCAGCGGGCTGGTGACGGTGTAACCCCCGTCTGGCTGAGGCGAAAGCAAAAGCGGAATCTTGACCTGCATGGAGGCACCTCGAAAGACGGCCCAACCCGGTCTTCAACGAGTATACGCCGCTGGCCCCTTCCCTGCCGGGCGTTTTCGCCACAGGTGTTGCAGCCGCCGATCTCCCGGTTCTCCGGGAACAGGCGACGGGCCTCGTCGGCCGAACCAGCGGATAACCTCCGCGGGCGTGCGCGGTCGTCGGGGACCCCACGTCGGCTTACTCCAAGAGCAGCACGCCCATGCCGACCGCCTGCGACCGCGAGCCGCACGACCGGTCTCGACCGGCCATGATCGGAAAGATAGTGATCCGGTCAAGCGTGGGCATCGGGCCGACTCTCTGCCGATCGCGAAAAACGGCCTACCGGTAGGCGTCTTTCCGATGAGCGACGACGACCACGATCACCAGCCGCCGGCCATCGATGATCTCGTAGATGATTCGGTAATCACAGACACGAATCCGCCACGCATCGCGGCCGGCAGCCGTGCCAACTGCCTCTGCGCCGAACGCAGCACATCGACCGCGTACGTCAAGGCTGCCGCCCTGCACGGAGTTCGTGGGCCACCTGGGCGAGCGACACAGACTCCTCCCCGCTCGCCCTGGCCTCGTCGTAGGCCCGGATGTCATCGAGTTCCTCGAGGTCGGCGACAATGCGCCGCCACTCGTCGATCGTCAAAACCACGTCAGTGGGCGTCTGCTGCTCGTTGACGACGTATCGCGGCGTCACTGATTCCATGATGAATTTCCCGAAGCAGGAAGCATTGGATGCCGCGTAACGACGTCCCCGAAAGTATACGCGACCGCCGCCGGTCGGAGGCATGCTCGTCGCCGGGGGACTTTGCCGTTGCGGCCTCGTGCGTGATGATTCGTCGTGCGGTGCAGGCAAAGCACCCCGGACTGCTGCGCGTGCCTCCGACCGGCTCCGCGACGGCAGGGCCACGCCAGGCCAGGATGGCCGGGTCAGCACCAGCGGGCGGAGGCCCGCCAGGCAAAAATCGCAGGATGCGATGTTTTGCCTGAACACAGCCGCGATGTTTTGCCTCCATCCGGCACGCCAGGCCAGGATGGCCGGGTCAGCACCAGCGGGCGGAGGCCCGCCAGGCAAAAATCGCAGGATGCGATGTTTTGCCTACATACGGAAATTGAACGTCTGCCAGAGGAGCCGCAGCAGCCAGCCCCCCACCGTGCGGCTCCCCACCTGGATCCGTGCCGTGCCGCGCATCCCGGGCGTGAACAGCGACTCCGGATCCTCGACCGTCATCAGTGCTTCGTAACTCGTCGAGATCGGCATCTCTCGGCCCGACGGATCGGTCTCCGTCGGCACCTGCCCCCCCGCCTTCACCGAGAGCCGCTCCGCGCCCCCCTCGACCCGTGTCTCGGCGATCACCGCCACCGTGCCGGTGAGCGTCCGCCACGGAAAGGCATCGAGACGGAGGTCGATCCGCTGCCCGCGGGCCACGAACTCCACCTCCGACTGGTCGATGAGCATCACCGCTTCGAAGCGGCCGGGATCGCCCACCAGGCAGAACACCGTTCCCTCGGTGAGCGACGCTCCCCGGTTCCGCGGCTCCAACGGATTGCCGGTCCAGGCGGGAAGCTTGCCCGCGGGGTCGGGCCGGGCGGGCGTGTTCAACGTCGGCAGGACGACGCCGGTCCGCGGGGCCACGAGGACGAGCTTGCGCCGGTCCGCCCGCTTCTTGGCCAGCTTCTCACCGTCGCTCTTGAGCAGTTCCTCGACGGTGCCGATCTCCAGGCCGGCGGCCGGGTCGATGAATCGCTCCCGCTCCAGGCTGCGCAGCCGGGCCTCCCCCTGGGCCACCCTCCCCTCCAGTTCTGCGATCTGCAGGTCGAGGTCGATGCTCGAAAGCCGGGCCAGTTCTGCCCCCTCGGCGACCTGGTCCCCCTGCTTCACGAGGACCTCGTCGAGCGTCCCCGGCACGGTCACATACACCATCTCCTCGTCCCGGGGCCGCAGTTCGGCCGCGCACCACACCCGCTGCGGCAGCGGGATCAGGGTCACGGCAGCCGTCAGCACGGCCGCCACCGCGGCCGTCGCCATCACGTTCACGCTCTTCACCTCGTCGCGCCTCCCCGGCACACGCAGAAACTTCACCAGGCCCTGCAGCGGCCTGACCACCAGACCCCACAGGGCCCCGACCGCCAGGGCCTTGCCGAGCACCTCCAGACGATACGGTTTGAACACGTTCCAGACGAACAGGAAGATCGAGGCCGTCACGATCCAGCCGTAGACGCTGGAGGCGACGGCGTACAGGGCGAACAGCCCCCGGTTCCGCTGCGGCAAAAACGGGTCCTCCGGCTGCTCGATCCCCAGGCACCAGCGACTCGCCAGCCGGCTGAGGATCGTGTTCGCCTTCTGCCGCAGGTTGGGGATCTCGAGCACGTCGGAGAGGATGTAGTAGCCGTCGTAGCGGAGCAGCGGGTTGGCGTTGAACAGGATCGTGGAGACGCTGGAGACGAACATCACGTCGAGGCACAGCTGGTTGAAGACGCCGGCGTGGGAGTTCCACCACAGGTAGGTGGCGATCGCCGCGATGATCACCTCGACGTACATCCCGGCGGCGCCGATCGCTGCCCGCTTCCACTTCGAGGGGAGCATCCAACTGTCGGAGACGTCGCAGTACAGGCAGGGGGTGAAGACGAGGAGCATCATCCCCATCTCGTGGCACTCGCCACCGTAGTGCTTGCATGACAGGCCGTGGCCGAACTCGTGGAGGATCTTGGTGACGGCCAGCGCGATCGCCAGATACGCCCAGTTGCCGGCCGCGAAGAACTGGTGGAACTCCGGGAGCTTGGCCCGGAAGACGTCGAAGTTCACGAGCACGAGCATGACGGCACTGGCCACGAAGCCGAGGGCGGCGACGATCGCCGGCGGTGTGAACAGCCAGCCGAACCAGGGATCGAGCCGGGCGAGCAGCCGGTCGGGGTCGATGCCGCGGAACCGCAGCGACATGATGTTGGAGAGCCAGGCGATCCACTGCCGCCAGATCCGCTGCCGGCGCCGCTCGAAGAGCTGCGGCCCCTGCCCGGGCCGGTCGCCGATCACGAGCCCGGAGCGGTGCAGCGTGGCCACGAACCGGGCCAGCTCATCGACGCCGATGCGGCGCGGGGGAAAGCGGGCCTCGAACCGCTCCTTGAGCTGCTCGAGGCTCGCCTCGCCGTCGAGCATGTCGAGGAGGGCGTACTCCTCCGGGCGGAAGCGGAAGTAGGCCAGCGCGATCGGATCCTTGACCACCCACCAGGCCTGCCCCTGGTGGACCTGGCGGTTGACGACGAGATCGCCGCGACGGCGCAACCCCACCGCCCGGGTCGTGCTGGAGCGGAACGCGTCGGCGCTGGGCATCGGACGATCCCGGGCGGTCGGCCCGTCAGGGGGCGGCGGCCCGACGCGTGGGGGGCAGCGGCTGCTGCCGGGAATGGACCGTCATCGACGCCGTCTTGCCGGCGCGGAGCAGCCACTGCTTGGACGCCTCGTCGCGCCGGTTCTCCACCTCGGCGACCACCCGGTAGTCGCCGCCACTCTCGTCGAGCGGGCTGACCACCACGATCCGGCCGCTGAACCGCTCGCGCCGATCGTTGGCCAACGGCACCTCGACCGTCACCGGCCGGTCGCGGACGAGCTCCGGATCCCAGCGGGCGGCGTCGACGTAACCCTCCACCTTGAGCTTGTCGGCGCGGACGACGCGGGCCAGCGGGTCACCCGGCTGCACCCACTCTCCCTGGTGCGGAAAGACCTGGACCACGATGCCGTCGAGCGGCGACTTGATCAGCCGGCGTTCGATCGAGTTGTCAGCCGCCTCGACCTCGACCCCCTTGGCGGCGGCGGCGAGGGCGGAGAGCTTCCGCTCCAGTTCGGCCTGCTCGATCTGCAGGTCGGTCTTCTCCGCCTCCAGCCGGAGCCGATCGCGCTCCACCTCGGTGACCGAGCCGGGGGACTGCTTGTGGGCGTTTTCCGCCTTCTCCCAGGCCTTGAAGGCGACCTGCCGGGCCTTGGTCGAGTAGCGGAAGTCCACGTCGCTGGCCGCCTTGGCGACGGCCTGGTCGTGCTCGGCCTTCGCCTTGCGCCGCTCCATCTGCGGCTGGTTGTCGTCGATCCGGGCGATGACCTCGTCGCGGGACACGACGTCCCCCTCGCGGACAGTGAGCTGCACGAGCACGCCCGGCTCCCGCGCCGGCACCTTCGCCTCGTCGATCAGCGACACCAGGCAGCGTTCCAGCGTCGGCTCGGCCGGCTCCGCGGCCCGGCCCGCCGCCGGCGCACAGGCCGTCAGCCCGAGCGTTGTCAGCACCGGCATCGTCAGCATCCAGATCACTCGTCGCATGTCCTCTCCCCTTCCCTTCCGCTCACCAGAGCCTGAAGAACACCTGCGTCTGCAGGAACGTCAGCAGGTCGTGGAACCAGACGTAGCCCAGCGACCGCCGGCCGCAGGCGATCCGGGCGGTGACGCTCGCCCCCGCCCCCAGTTCCTCCTTCTCGTGCCGCTCCGGGTCGATCATCACCCGCACCAGCACCGTGTTCCCCTGCTCGCCGCGAACCTCCGCCTGCTCGTGGATCTCCCGGACCTTGCCGGTGTGCCGGGTGCCGGGATCGGTGGCGAGGATGTAGTCGACCGTCAGCTCCCGATTCGCGGCCCGGGCCGCGGATGCAGCCCGGTTGACGTGCCCGAGCCGGTCGTCGGGCATGTGGACCTCCAGCTCCCAGGGACCGGTCTTGTCGGCCACCGTGACGAGCACCTGCCCCTTCTCCACAGGACGGAGCTCGAGCCGGTCGCGGACCTGCCAGGTGACGATCACGCCGTCGATGGGGCTGCGGACCTCGAGGTCCTTCTTCTTGAGTTCGTAGAGCTTTTGTTGGCTGGCGAGGCTCTCCAGTTCCCGCGTCAGCCGGGCCCGCTCGCCGTACAGCCGGTTCCGCTCCGCGTCGGTGAGCTTCTCGTTCTTCAGGCCGCGCTCGGCGGCCACGAGCTGCTCGTTGGTGCCGGCCTTGCGGCCCATGACGTCGGTCAGGGCCACGTCGAGCTCGGTGTTGCGCAGGATGGCGAGGAGCTGGCCCTGGCGGACCTCCGCACCGTGCTCGAGCCCCGGCTCGAGTCGCTCGACGACGCCGTCGATGCCGGCGAACACGTCCCGCCGATGGACCGGCTCCAGCGTTCCCTTCCCCTCCAGCCGCAGCTCCGCCGGCACGAACACCAACGCCGCGATCGCCGCCAGGGCAGCGAAGCCCGCCAGCACCGTCCGCGGCAGGTTGCGGGCCGTCGTCAGCACCCGCGACTTGCCCGCCAGGTCGAGCAGCGGGTAGAGCGGCAGGCCGGTGTGGGTCAGGGCGTTGGCCAGCGCCGAGCGGCCGTGCTCGGCCACCAGATCGACCCGGGCCCGGCGGCCGGCGTCGAGCGCGTTCGACTGGAACCACTCGGCGACGAGCGCCCCGATCGGCTCGGGCACCGCCCGCGGGGCCGCCTCCGCCCGGGCGATCGCCGTGGCATCGACGCCCCCCGGTTTGACCACCGGTGTGGGCCGCGGCTTCTCCAGCGGCAGGATCGCCAGCGCCGTGGCGTGCGACTCGTCGATGTACCGCTCCAGTTCCTCCTCGATCTGCGGCGGCAGTTCGTGGTCGGGGTCGGGATGCCAGAGCGGCTCGCCGGCCTTGGCGATGACGCGGACGAGGGCCTCGATCGCCTGCACGGCCGAGGCCCGGCGCTCCACCGACTCCTGGCCGCTGACGGCCTCCAGCCGGAGCACGCCGCGCCGCTTGACGAGCACGCTCACCCGGTCGCAGCCGATGATCCGCCGCGCCTCGTTGGCGAGCGTGAAGGCCGTGGCGATCGGGTCGAGCGACTCGTGCACCGCCCGGCTGAACCGCTCCACCTGGGCCAGCGCCGTCTGCCGGGAATCGATCACCGCCGCGTGCCGCCGGTCGAGGTACAGTCCGGCCGCGGCGGCGATCTGCTCGAGGAACCGCAGGTAGCCGCGCTGCACGTCGTCGGCATTGGGCTGATGGAAGACCTCGATCAGGCCGGCCCGTGCGCCGGCCTTGTCGATCGGGGCGGTGACCACGAGCATCCCCGTCGGGTTGGCGGCCACGGCCGCCCCATCCGGGCCCGTCAGTTGGGCGCCGGGCGGCACGACCAGCCCGCCCGGTGCCGTGAACATCGACTGCACGAGGGCGTTGTGGGCGGTCTGCGCCTCACCGGGGGCGGCGATGCCGATCCCCTCCACGCCGGCATGGCAGATCGGCTCGACCCGCCCCCCCTCGCCGGCCAGCCAGACGAGGCCGGCCGGCGCCTCCATCGCCGCGAGCACCCGCTCCAGCACGCCGCGGAAGAACTCGGCCTCGGCGACGTCGCTGGCCGCGAGCCGTTCGATGTCGGTGATGATCGAGAGGATGCGCGACCGCGCCCGCTCGACCTCGAGGGCTTCTTCGATGGTGCTCATGGCCGGATCGCCGGAGGCTCGAGCTCACCCACGGCTGGAGCCGCGGGCTCGGAGGTCTTGCTTCAGGACCGGTGAGCCTGCGTCGCCTGCTGGTGCACGATGCGCCGCTGGACGTCGGTCTCCAGCATGCCGAAGGCCTGCTCGTGCCGGGCGACTGCCATCGCCAGCGCCGCCGCCAGCCGCTTGGCCGTGAAGAAGTTGACGATGATCCGCTGCGTCAACTGGATCGTCTCCGGCGACGTGCCGGCGACCTGCTTGTTGAGGCCGAAATCGACGATCAGCTCCTCGGGGGTGCCGGTGACGCGGCAGAAATTCGCATACGTCGCCATGATGTGCGACTCGTCGACGGGCACCGGCATCGACTCGGCACGGGGCTGCTCTTCGGCCATGAAATACTCCTCGAAACGTGGAAACGACACGAAACCAAGATTCTACCCCCCTTCCCCACCCCGGTCCACTTCACGGACACCGCAGCCGTGCCGCGCCAGCCAGGCGGTGCT
Organism: Planctomycetia bacterium; assembly: GCA_014192425.1. NCBI lineage: Bacteria > Pseudomonadati > Planctomycetota > Planctomycetia > Planctomycetia bacterium. Next base: position 62,253 of record BJHK01000009.1, read on the forward strand.
GACGAACCGGCGGGCAAGCGCCCGGAAGGCCCGGTCCGCGTCGTGCTGCCATTCGGCTTCGTTCTCGGCAGCGGCCCCGCGCAGCCCGCGAAACGACAGCCGGCAGGGCCAGCCGCGCTGGGCTGCGATCAGGTCAAACCGCTCCGCGATCCGCAGCGCCCAGGCGGCACCGAACGTCTCGCGAAGCGCCACGAAGGCGGCGTCGATTCCGGCCCCGGGCCGCGCCGGCGGCCGGGCCCGCGCGAATCCGGCGACCGCCGACTGGAGCAGCGCGAGGACCGCTCCGGCGGCCACGAGTCCGGCGGCGACGCAGTCACTACCGGGCTGCTCCACGTCGGCGCTCGAGCCGGGCAGGAACGGGCGGGCCAGCAGCACCTGCCCGGCCGCTACCAGCGTGGCCGCGACGCCGCGCCGCGTGGCCGCAAAGTTCAGCCAGCCGACGACCAGCAGGAGCAGGATGAACCAGCGTTCGAGCAGGTGCACGTCCGGCAGGGAACCGGGGCGCACGAGGATCGCCGACAGCGCCGGCCACGCGAGCATGACGCCAAGCGCGAAAACGATGAACTGCCAGACGCCGTGCTGCGGCCGCTTGGCACCGAGGAGCGACATCGCCGGACAGATCGCGAGGGCGACGACGACCAGCCGCACGGCAGCCGCGCCGGCCGGACCGTCGAGCCAGCCGGCCCGCCTGCCGGCAGCCTCCATCCCGAACGCGGCCGCGGCGGCGACGGCCCAGCACGCGGCCGGCACGGCCGTCGATCCCCGGACGACCAGGCAGCCCACCGCGGCGGCCACGGCGGTCAGGGCCGCGAGAAGGCCGGCGATGACGACGAGACTGTCGGGGGGAGGCACGATCCGTGGATCCTCGACCGCGGGGCTCGTCCGCCGGCAGCGCTGCCAGCGGCGCCGATCATGACGGCTGGGCTGGACCGCGGCCGCGGCGTGCAGGATTCCGGTCCGCCCGACGATGTTCTAGCAGGTTTGTCTTCGTCCGATCCCCGGGAGTTGCGATCCGCATGCATCACGGCAGGTCATCCGGCGGTCCGCGGTGTCGGCTCGCCGTCATCCTGCTCGGCGGCCTCCTCGTCGGCAGCGCCGCGGAGACCCGCGCCATCGAGATGTTTACCTTCTTCGGCGATGGCAGCCGGATCGGCCTGCCGAGCCTCGAGGTGCCGGTCGAGGCCTACCCAGGCATCCCGCTGCGGAGCGACCGGATCCGGGCCCGGCGCCGCGGCATGCGGCAGCCGCCGGCGCGGTCTGGCCAACTGCCGGCCGGGGTCACGATCCGTTCCATGCCAACCGCTCAGCCAACACCGCCGCCGCGTCAGGCTCCCGCCGCGGTGCGGCCCGTGGCCCCGCGAGGCCGGCCCGTGGCATCCCGCCCGACGACGGCCGCTCCGATCGCCCCCCTGCCCGAGGACGTGATGCCGCCCCGCGGCGAGGCGGAGTGACGCTCACGGGCTCCGCGCCGCAGCGCCGGCACGGAGGGCTTCATTTGCCGCCGGGTTCGCGCTTCAGCTGCGTCTGCAGATCGACCGCGTCGGGCCGCGTGGCGAACATCGGCTCGGAGGCGAGCACGTCGTCGAGGATCTTTCGGGCCTTGTCCCGCTCTCCCCGATCCGCGAGCAGTTTGGCGACGTAGTAGGCACCGTCGCTCGTCAGAGCATTGCTGCGGGCGATCTGGTCGAGGATCCTGCCGGCATCCTCCTGCCGGCCGAGTTTGTAGAACACCCAGGCCAGTGTCGTCAGGGCGGGCACCTGGTTGGGGGAGTTTTCCCGGTTATTCATGGCCACGTTCACTTCCGCCATCTCCAGGGCCCGCTGCCGCGATTCCTTGTCGTCGGACTCGACGAGCACGAGAGCCAGCGAATTGCTGGCGCCGAAGTTGCCCGGCGACTGGACGTGGGCGTCGTTGAAGTACTTCTCGGCCGTCTTGTAGTCGCGGGCCAGCCGGGCGACCACGCCGCGCAGGATCTTGCCGTCGAGATTCTTGGCATCGAGCTTGAGCACGCTCTCGATCGTCGCCCGGGCCGTCTCCATGTCGTTCTGCTGGATGTACCACTGCGCCGAGGCGAGGAGCACGCCCGGATCGCTCGGAGCCGCCTTGACCGCGGCGTCGATCCACTTCTTGGCGACGTCCCGCTTCTTCGCCTCGTCGTAGAGCCGGGCCAGGGCAATCTCTGGCTGCGGCGACTTGTCGTCGAGCTTCTTGGCCTCGCGGAACTGGCCCAGCGATTCGCTCTCCTTGCCAAGATGGAACTGGGCAATCCCCATCCGCTGGTGGGCCCCGACGCTGTCCGGGTCGAGCTCCAGCCAGGCCGTGAGATGCTTGTGCGCTGTCTCCCATTGCCGGCGGGCCTCGGCGACGGCCGCGTTGCCCGCATTGCAGCGGATGGTGAAGTCTCGCTTCCGCTTGGCATTCTCCGCGAACGTGCCGGTGAGCGTCGTGGCCTTGTCGAAGAGCACGGCCGCGTCGCTGAGCCGGCGCTCCTGGAAGCCGATGTCGGCGAGCATCAGGTAGGCCTCGGGGTCGGTGGCGTGCTTCACGAGGGCATCCTCGAGCTCGCCCCGCGCCGGGCCGAGTTGGTTCACGCTCAGCCAGAGCGTCGCCATCATCACGCCCACCGGGGGCACCTTGGGATTGTTGGCCCGGACCCGTTCGAGGATCGCGCGGCAGCCGTCGATGTCGCGGTTCTTGAACCGCTCGATGGCGTTCTCGATGTCCTTGTCATTTGCGTCGTCGGAGACGGCGCGGCCGATCAGCGTGCGGGCGGTCACCTGGGCCCGGCCGACCGTCGGCAGCATCGACACCAGGCCGCAGCCGAGAACGATGCTGAGAGCGACGCGGGCGGCGGGCTGACGGCAGATGGTCCGCATGGGATGACGCTCCTGAAACAGGCGTAGAAGGCCGAGCCCCTCGAAAACCGCTATTCTAGCAGAGGTCCGACTCGATCGCGAGCCGGCCACGAAACTCAGTGAAATCATGCTTGGAGCGGTCTTCGAACGCGAGGCGATGGTGACCCCCCGGACGCGACGATTCTTCGTCGGCCGGGCCGTCGCCGCCGGGCTGTTGCTCGCGATCGTGGCCACCTGCTGGCTGCTGGTGACCGGCTCGCACGCAGTCGCCACCGTCGGCGACACGGCCCGCTTCGCCGCCACGCTGTTCCGGATCCTCGCCCCGCTGCAGCTGGTGCTGGCGATGCTGGCCGCCGCGCTGACCGGGGTCGTCGTCGTCAGCCTGGAGAAGGACCGGCGCACCCTGGAACTGCTGCTCGTCAGTCGGCTCTCCGACGCCCAGCTCGTGGTCGGGAAATTTCTCGGCAGCGTGCTGCGCGTGCTGCTGATGCTGCTGGCGGCGGTTCCCGTGTTCGCCATCGCCGGCCTGTATGGGGGCATCGAGCCGGTGCAGATGGCCCGCGTGTTCCTCGTCACGGCGCTGGCGGCGCTGGCGACCGCAGGCCTGGCCAACGCCGTCGCCTTCTGGCGCGACACGTCGTTCCAGGCGCTGGCGATCACCGCGGCGCTGCTCGTCGGCTGGTCCGCCGCGGGCGAGGCCGTGGCCCTGGCCCGGGGTCCGGCGGCCGGCGCCATGATCTCGCCGGCCCGCGCCGTGTTCGCCGCCCTGGCGCCCGCGGCCGCCGCCCCCGTCTGGCCCTTCGCCTCCGTCTGTCTGGCCGCGATCATCGCCGCCACCGGCACGGCCGCGACCCTCGTGCGCCGCTGGAACATCGCCCGCGACCGCAGGGCGCCGGCGCCGGTGGCGGGCCGCGCGGCGGTCCGCCCCGCGCGGCGGATCTGGCGCAACCCCGTCCTGTGGCGCGAGCTCTGCACGCAGGCCCATGGCCGGACGATGACGGCCGTGCGGGTGGCCTGGCTCGTGCTCTTCTGCCTCGCCATCGTCGCCGTCGTCAACGCCTCCCGCGCGGAGCGGGCCGACCGTCTGGCGGTCGCCGTGGCCGTCGTGCCGGTGGCGCTGGCGAGCCTGCTTGCTGTCGCGGCCCTCGGGGTCACGAGCATCACCGGCGAGCGCGACCGGGGCTGCCTCGACCTGCTCCTCGTCAGCGATCTCGAGCCGGGGGAATTCATCTGGGGCAAGCTCTGGGGCGTGCTCGGCGCCGCCCGCGAGATGGTGCTCCTGCCGCTCCTGCTCTGCGGCCTGCTCGTGCCCCTCGGGATCGCCACGGTCGAGCAGGGCTGCGCGCTTGCCGCGGGCCTGGCCGTGCTCCTGTTTTTCGCGGCCGTGCTCGGGATCTACTCCGGCCTGTCGCACACCGTGTCGCGGCAGGCGATCGCCGTGGCGCTGGGGACGGTGGCGTTCCTGTGCGTGGGCGTGGCGACGTCGATGCGGATCATGGTCGCCTTCGCGTCGAGTTTCGAACTCCAGCTCGCCCCCTTCCTGGCGGTCATCGTCGGGGGGGCGATCGGCCTCTACGCGGCACTCTCGGCCCGCAACCCCTCGGCGGCGGTTGCCTGGGCAGCTGCCCTGCTCCCGGCAGTGACGTTCGTGGCGATCACCGACTTCCTCCAGGGGGGCACACTGCAGGTGCTCCTGATCGTCATCGGCGCCTACGGCTTCGCGATCCTCGCCCTGCTCGTGCCGGCGATCGGGGCCTTCGACCAGCTCACCGGCCGCAGCTGACCGGGCGCCGTCAGCGGCGCGGGGGGGCGTCCGGCGCCTCCGCCACCTGCGCACCGGGCTGCCGGCCCTCGAGCGCTGCCAGCCGGGCCCCGGCCTCGGCCGGGGCATCGCCGCGGGCGATGGCGCGACGGTAGCTCTCCACGGCGTCGGCCTCGCGGCCGAGCGACTCCTGGGCCATTCCCTCGAGCAGCAGGACCCGTCCCGGCACCTGGTTGGGGCCGTAGCTCTCCCCGAGGATCGCCAGCGTCGCCAGCGCCCGCTGCGGCCGGCCGAGCCGGCGGTAGGCCTCGGCGGTGTCGAGCAGCACGTCGCGATCACCGGGCTCGATCGCCAGCGCCCTGTGGAGGTCGGCCAGCGCCGCCTCGGCCTGGCCGCGGGCGAGGGCCAACTGGCCGCGCAGGTGCCAGGCGTCCGCCGATCGCGGCGCCAGGCGAACGGCCGTGCCGCTGAGCCGTTCGGCGTCGTCGAACAGCCCGAGCTCGAGGTACATCCGGCCGCCGGCGATGGCCAGACCGACGTCCTCAGGGGAGAGCCGCAGGGCCTGTGCGACCTGGGCCACAGCCTCCATCCGCTCGCCGCGCTTCCAGAGGACGTCGGCATAGTGCCGCCGGGCATCGACGTCGACGGGACAGTTTCTCACCGCCTGCTCGAAGAGCCCCTCGGCGCGGACGAGATCCCGCTGGTCCACGGCGGAAAGGCCCTCGTTGCAGAGCCGGCGCGTGGCGGCGAGTTCCGGCGGCGCCTGTCCGCGGCCGCGCACGAGCCGGCACCCGGAACAGCCGGCCGCGAGGAGCATCGCGACTAGTCCGCGAACGACGATCGGGCTCGGGCGGTGCACGGTGTGGGCGGCTGCCGGGGCGAACGGGGCCGGGACGATAGCGGCCCGCGCGGATTCGCGACAGGCTGGTTGGCGGGCGCTGATCTGCGCGACACCGGCCCCGTCGCGCCAGTCCGCCGCCCTTGCCGGGATCGCCACGCCCGCCATCCGCGGCCGCGGCCGATCGGCTACCATCTGGCGGAAATCAGCGCCCGCCGGGAACGGCCGCGGTTTCCCGGAACCCCAGCCCATGCCCCCAGCCGCCACTGCCGACCAGCCCCGGGATCGTGCCTTCCATCCCTATCCGTGGTGGAGCCCGCGATTCTGGCACGGCATGCCGCTGGGCGTCTGGCTGCCGCTGGTGGCCGAGCACCGGGCGCGGGCCTCGCTCTCCAAATGGGGACTCATGGCCACGGTGTCGCTGGCCGCCGGCTTCAATTCGCTCGGCGGCGTGCTCTCAGAGGCCCGGTTCCGCGGCCGTCTCCGCCACCGGCCCGACACGCCCGCGCCGTTGTTCATCATCGGCCACTGGCGCAGCGGAACCACGCTGCTCCATGAACTGGCGATGCTCGACGACCGGTTCTGCTGCCCCAACACCTACCAGTGCCTCGCCCCCGGTCACTTCCTCCTCACCGAGGACACGCTGACGTCGGCGCTGTCCTGGATCATGCCCGCCAAGCGGCCCATGGACGACGTCGCCGCGGGCTTCGATCGTCCGCAGGAGGACGAGTTCGCCCTCATGAACATGGGCGCGCCGTCCCCCTACCGACGCATGGCGTTTCCCCTCACGAGTCGCGACGCGCCCGAGTCGCTCGACCTGACCCTGCTGCCCGCGGCCGAACGCGAACGCTGGCAGGGCTGCCTGCGCCGGTTCCTCGACATGCTGGCGCTGCGCGACCCGCGCCGACCGGTGCTCAAGAGCCCGCCGCACACGGCCCGCGTCGGCGTGCTCGCCGGGATGTTTCCCGAGGCCCGCTTCCTGCACGTCGTCCGCGATCCGTTCGTCGTCGTCCCCTCGACGCTGCGGCTCTGGCGGTCGCTCCACGAGGTCCAGGGCCTGCAGGTCGACCGGGGCGAGGCGCTGGAACGCTATGTGTTCGCGGCGTTCGCCGAAATGTACGACGCCTTCGAGCGGGACCGGCCGGCGCTCGCTGCCGGCCGGCTGCACGAACTGCGGTACGAGGACCTCGTTGCCGATCCGGTGGAGAACCTCCGCCTGGCCTACGAGCGACTCGACCTCGGGGACTTCGCCCGCGTCCGGCCGGCCGTCGAGCGCCAGGCCGCCGCCATGAAGCGCTACCGCACCAACACCTACCGCCACGATCCACGGCTGGTCGCCGAGATCACCGACCGGCTCCGCCCGTTCATCGACCGCTACCGCTATTCCGTGCCGGAGGCCGGCTGACCGCGGCCGCACGGCGCTGGAGGAGGAGCCGCACGCGGGGATCGGACTGGGAGGTCCGCGCCTCGGCGGCGAACTCCTCGGGAGTCATGCGAATCGCCTTCTCGAACCGCAGTCGGGCGAGGGCCCACTGGCAGCCAGCGATGACCGCGGCCGCCGCGGCGACGGCGGCCACGCCGCGCCGGGCCGCCTCCCAGGCCAGTCCCTCCGCGGGCGCGGACTCCGCGGCGGAGAGGATCGAGAGCAGCGGGCCCGCCGCGAGCCCAGCAGCGCTGACCAGCAGCGCGAGCCCGAGGCCGTGCCCCGCGATCGCGTTGAGCGTGGCCCGGGAAAAGATTCGCCCCAGGCCGGCCCGGGGGTCGATCCGGCGCAGGTCGGGCGCGATGCGGCCCGGCCGCAGGGCGAACCCGTCGAGCAGAAACCGCACCGCCAGTCCCGCCGCCGCCCCGGCGGCCACGAGCACGGCAGTCGGGCTCCAGACCGCCACCGGTGGCAGCCCGAACAGATCGGCAGTCCCCAGGCCGCTGGCCGCGACGATCGCCTCGCGCATCATCTCGCTGGTGGCGGCGAGCGTCGTCCGTGCCCACCAGGGGAGGAGGAGGATCGCGACGACCGCGGAGGCCACCCAGGCGGGCAGCGCCGCAGTCGGCATCGCCCCCTGGCGACGGGCGGCCTCGCGGCGGCGCGGTGTTGCCGGCAGGCGCCGGTCGCTGGCTGCTGACATGGACGTGACCTCGATGGACTGAACGAAAACCGCGGACGAACGGGAGAGGCGAACGTGGGACGAGCGTTCAGTGACTGGAGACGGCGGGCGGGTCGAAGCAGCGCTCGACGCGGGCCGTGGCGGCCTGGCCGAAGCCGCGCGTCCAGCCCTCGGCGCCGAGCAACAGGCAGCCGACGAGCACCAGGGCGGCGACCGCCTGTGGAATCCCCTGCCCCGGCTCGAAGCGGATCGTGCGCATGCAGAGAGCACCCACCGCGTGGGCGGCGACGACGGCGGCCAGCGCCGGCACGGCGAGCGTGATCGCAACCGCGAACGCGTCCGCGAGCGTGCTGGCCAAGGACGTGGCGAGGTCGGCCCGCGCGGCGGCCGCACCGAGGCCGAGGCCGACCGGCACCGTGCGGACACTGTCGACGAACCCGGCGACGACGGCGAGGTGTCCGCCGGCCGCGAGAAAGCCACCCAGGCCCAGCCACCAGGCCAGCCGGGCCATGCCCGCCTCCTCGCTCCCCGCCTGCGGATCGAAATCACCGGCCCAGGCCAGCCCGGAGATGCTCCCTAGCAGGCCACCCGCCCAGGACGCCGCAGCCAGCACGGCGGCGACCGCCAGGCCGAGGCCGAGGCCGACGAGCGCCTCACCGGCGACGACGACCGCGAGCGTCGAGGGTGCGTCGAGTCCGGCGCGGGCCGCCGCCGGCAGCGCCGCGCCGGTGAGGAGCAGGCCGAGCGCCCCGCGCAGCCGCCAGGGAACACCGGGAAAGACCGGCATCAGCCCCACCGACACCGCGACGAGCATCCGCGCCGCCACCGCGCAGACGAGCCGCGGATCGAGAAGCGGGACGATTTCGCCAACGCCGAGCTGCATCGCTTCGCCCCGCGCGGGGCCTCCGCGGCCCCTTCAGGACCCGCCGGCCGACTGCCGCAGGAACTCGACGAGCCGTTCCACCATCCACGGAAGCGTGACCAGCAGCGTGGCCGCCATCGCCACCACCCGGGGCACGAAGCCGAGGATCGCCTCGTGCACGCCGGTGGCGGCCTGCACCAGGCCGGTCAGCGTGCCGACGACGAACCCCACGACGAGGACCGGGGCCGCCACCACCAGGCCGGTGACGACCGCCTGGCGCACGAGTTCCGCGAGTTCGGTTTCCATGATCGGTTCGTGATCCACCGGGTGCCGGGTCGCGATGCCTCAGGGGCTCGTGCCGCCGAAGCCGTCGAGCAGCGCGCGGATGACGAGCGTCCAGCCGTCGGCCACGACGAACACCAGCAGTTTGAGCGGCAGGGAGACGAGCGACGGAGGGAGCATCACGAGGCCGGAGGAGACGACGAGCGTCGCCACGAGGATGTCGAGGACGAGGAACGGCACGAGCAGACGGAGCCCGATCGCGAACGCGGTCTCCAGCTCGCTGACGAGAAACGCCGGCAGCAGCGCCTCGATCGGGACTTCGTCGTAGGTCTTCACCTGCCGCGGCCCGGACGGATGCCGGGCGAGGAACAAGAGCATCGTGTCGCGGTTGCCGGACCGCTCGATCTGCGTGGCCATCCAGCGGCGCAGCGGCAGCGAGCCGCGGTCGAATGCCTCCGTCGCGGCGAGCGTGCCCTGCTGGTAGGGCTCCACGCCCTCCCGCCAGGCCTCGGTCCAGACCGGCCACATCACGAGGCCCGAGAGGAAGATCGCCAGCGAGCCGACGATCTGGTTCGAGGGGATCTGCGGGGCGCCGATGCCGTGCCTGACGAGCGTCAGCACGACCGACATGCGCACGAAGCAGGTCGTCATGAGGAACACGGCCGGCGCGATGCTCATCACGCCAAACATCAACAGCGACGGAAGGGCGGCGTCGAAGGGCCGGGCGCCGAGCGACCGCCACAGGCCGTCGGCCGACGCGGTCGCCCCCGGGGTCGGCGTGCGCCGGCCCACCCCCTCGACCGCCCCGGGCCCGATCGGCAGGCTCCGGTCGCCGGCCGGGGGTGCATCGGTCGCGACGCCGGCGGCTGGGTCTTCCGCGCGGCCCGGCAGCGACGGCGCGGCCGACAGCGCCAGCACGACCGTGAAAACACATGCCCGCCGGAAGGACGAAAAATTCATGCGGCCTCCCCCGCCCGGGGCGGCGCCGGCGCGGGCCGCTGACTGGCCGGGGGCTTTTGCCGCTCGAGGCTGCGGCCCGCCAGACGGGCGCCGCGGCAGGCGGCGACGATGCACTCAGTGGCCTGCGCATCGCCGACTTCGGCGAGCGTCCGGGCTCCGGATGAGGACAGCCCGACGAGCAGCGTCTTCGGGCCGAAGCGGATGACGCGGGCGGACTGCCCGTTGCCGAGGGCCGCCTCGCCGAGGACCTCGAACACGTCGGCGGGGAGCCGGGCCCGGCCGCGGCCGGCCCGCGTTCTGACGACCGCCAGCACGGCGAACGCCCCCCCGATCGCTGCCAGCAGCCGCCAATCGGGCAACGGCTGCCGCGTCGTCCGCGTGCCCGTGGGCTCAGCCGCACGGGACGGTTCGACAGACGTGTCGGTGGTCAGCGGCAGGCCGCCGCTCCGCGGCAGCGCCGGGGCAAGGAAGGTCGCCGGCTGCACCGGCGCCGCATCGGGGCTGGGGGCCACCGGCGGTTCCGGTTCGGCCGCCAGCAGGCCGACGACCGGTCCGGCGAAGAGGCCGACGACGCCGGCGATCACCACCATGCGCAGGGTCTGCGAGCGAATGCTCATGCGGCGCTCCTCGTCGGGTACTCGCCGGTGCCGACCTCGTCCGTCCCCGGCCGGCCGGCATCGATCCGTGACCAGTCGATCCGCGCCGCGTGCCGGCGGGTCCTCTCGCCGCGCCGTGGCTGCGCGGGCCGATCGCCGGCCCGCAGCACGAGCCAGGCGAGGAGCGTGGCGCAGAGGCCGATCGCCACCAGCCAGACCTCCCGGGGCACGTTGCCGGGTCGGCCGCCGGCGACGGCGATCCAGGCGGCGTCGATGAATTCACCGGGCGTCTGCGGGTCGGCGGCCGGCGGCCGCGGCGTCACGGCCGACGTGGCCGGCGGCTCGCGTCGGCCCGCCGGACCGGCGCCGACGGGAATCCGCGTGACGGCGATCCGGCAGCGGTCGACGGGCAGTTCGGCAGGAAGCAGCGGGCGCACGACCCCGCGGATGCGGTCCTCGGCCTGCCGGTCGCAGGCAGCGAGGTCGGCCCGTGGATCGTGGGCCAGCGCGGCCCGCAGTTCGTCCTGAAAGTGCCCCTCCGGGATGGCGATCGCGACCACGACCGAGTGCGGTGCGCCGGGCACGGTCGCCACGGCCGCCGGCGGCGCCTCGACGGGCCCCGACCTGCCCACCTCGGCCGGCGCGTTCGCCGCCGCCGACTGCTGGCGGACCGGAGGAGCGGCAGACGCCGGGGGAGCCGCGGGCGCAGCGAAGCCGACGGTCACGTTGACGATCGCCCCTTTCACGAACCCGATGCCGTGCCTGACCTTCGCGGCGAGATGCTTCTCGTGGGCGATGCGGCGGGCGAGTTCGGGGTCCGCGGCCGCGATGTCGGCCGCCGCGGCGGAGACCGGCCCGCTGTGGTGCTGGCCGGTCCGCAGGTCGATGACGGCGACGCGGTCGGCGGACAGGCCGGCGATCGCGGCCGCCACGGAGACACGGATCGCCTGCACACGCTGCGGCTCGAGTTCCGCATCCAGCCTCGTGCGGACGTTCACGCTGGCGGTCCGCACCACGGTCGACGCGACGCCCCCTTCGAGACCCGTCCGCTGCTCCTCGTCGTAGAGCACCGACGCGTCCTCGATGCCCGGCATCGCGCAGATCACCTGCTTGAGCTCGTCCTGGATGGCGACACGGTACGCCTGCTGCTGCGACTTCGTGCTCTGCCAGGGGCTGTTCTTCTCCAGCACCCGGTGCAGGCTGCTGCCGAACCGCTGCGGCAGCGCCTGGGCCTCGACGAGGGCCCGTTGGTAGGTGCCGTGCCGCGACCGGGGAACCCAGATCCGGCCGTCGTCGGTGCGGTGGTCGGTGAGCTGCGCCTTGTCGAGCGCCGCTTCGACGACGGCCATCTCCGTGTAGGGAAGCACGGTGCCGGGCAGCAGTTCGACCTCGTCGCTCAAGGGGCGGTCGCGAAGCAGCCAGAACGACCAGCCGATCGAGGCGGCGACGATGCCGCAGGCGATGACCTGCGCGGGGGACACCCGGGCCAGGATCCCGGCTGCCTGTCCGCTCGGATGCGAGGGTTCACTGGGCATGGCGGCTCGTTGGTGCGGGGGTGGTGATGCGTGCGGATGGTGAGGCGATGGCGGTCGGCCGCAGGTCAGGCCGCCCGGCTGCTCGCGCGCCGCCGGGGAAAGACAAGCGTGACCGCCGTGCCCCCTTCAGGGCAGCGGGCCGCGGCGACCGTGGCACCCGCGCGGTCCGCGAGGACGCGGAGTTCGCCGGCGATGTCGGGCTCGAAGGCGTCCCCCGAGTCGGCGACCTCGATCTCCACCCGGTCGGTGCAGGTCAGCGCGGTGACGACGACCTCGGCGCATCCCGGTCGACGCCGGTCACGGCAGCCGCTGGCCGCGAACGCGGCCTCGACCAGCGGGGCGAGGACGCCGCGGAGGTGCCGCGGATCGCCCGGCACGTCGAGGCCGGCGTCGACGTCGAGCGTCGCGGTCACCGGCAGACCGTCCCGGTCCCGCTGCCGCCGGTCCGCCGCGGCCACGAGCTCCGTCAGCAGGGCGTGCAGGCCATCGGGGCGGTGGAGGGGAAGAATGTGTCGCAGGCTGACTGTCATGGGAATCCTTTCCCGGCAAGCGTGGGAGGGGAATCAGGTCGCCAGTGGGGAGCGGACGCGTTCCGGCGGGCCGCAGACCTCGCCCATGATCCAGCGATTCACGTCGCCAAGCATCGCCCGCGAAAGGCCGCGGCCCTGCGGGTAGATCCGCACGGCCAACGCGCCGCCCGCGGCATGAAACAGCCGCAGCGTGCGATCGATCTGGCAGGCGTCGGCCGGCGCGGCGCTGGCACGGCAGCAGAGCAGCATCGGCAGCCGGCGCACCGCGTCGAGCCGGGCGAACAGCGACTCGTCGAGGGGGAACCGTCCGGCGAGCGAGACCACGCCCGCGAACCGGCGCGGATCGCGGCAGCCGATCCGAAACGCCTCGGAACCGGCCGCCCCACGGCCGACGAGGAAGATCCGGCCGGCATGGATGCTGAGCCGGCCGCGGACCGCGTCGATGGCCCGCCACACGGCCGCCTCGCCGCTGCCGCCTGGCTGCACGGCGACGAAGTTCCGCAGGCTCACCCGGGCCATGGCCCGGTCGAAGTCGAAGGCCGCGCCCCGGTCCGCCAGCCAGACGACGAGCGGGTAGTCGTAGCCGGGCTCGTATCCCTGCGGGATGAACAGCCGGCCGCCGGCGGGGAGCCCGGCCGCCGTCAGCCCGGGCTCGGAAACAACGGCCCCATTCCGTTTGCAGATGGTCCGGCTGGCTCGCATGGATGGCCTCGGTGCTGGGGCGGAACGCGGCTCTTGCGGCCGCGAAACGGGCCGAAGGCCGGCGGGTTGTAGCCTCCCGTCCGACGCCGGGCAACGCCAGCGCGACCGACCGATCGGCCGGTCCCCCACGCGGCCCGCCCCACGTCAAGCAGGGCAATCCAGGCAAGCGCCGTGGTCGTCCGGGTCAGCCCGCGGACGTCAGCCGGTTCATCGCCGCGACGAGTTCCTTGACGGCGGCGATGCTCTTGTCGAGCGCCGCCCGCTCGTCGGGCAGCAGCTTCAGCTCGATGATCCGTTCCACGCCGCCGCTGCCGAGCACCACCGGCACGCCGACGAAGTAGCCACCGACGCCGTACTCCGTGTCGCAGAAGGCGGCACAGGGGACGAGCCGCTTCTTGTCGCGGACCACGGCCTCGACCATCTGCGCGGTGGCCGCGGCCGGGGCGTAGTAGGCGCTGCCGGTCTTGAGCAGGCCGACGATCTCGGCGCCGCCGTTGCGGGCCCGGTCGACGATCGCCGCCAGCCGGTCGGCGGCGACGAGCTGCGTCACCGGGATGCCCCCCACACTCGTGCAGGAGGGGATCGGCACCATCGTGTCGCCGTGTCCGCCGAGGAGCATCGCGGAGACGTCCTCGACGCTGACGTCCAGTTCCATGGCGAGGAACGACCGGTAGCGGGCGGTGTCGAGGATCCCTGCCTGGCCGATGACGCGGGCGGCCGGGAAGCCGGTCACCTGGAAGGTCCGCTGCACCATCGCGTCGAGCGGGTTGGAAACGACGATCACGACGGCCTGCGGGCTCGTGTCGCGAATCCGGGCCGCGACGTCGCCGACGATCCTGGCGTTCGTCGACAGCAGGTCGTCGCGGCTCATCCCCGGCTTGCGGGCGATGCCCGCGGTCACGACCACCACGTCGCTCCCCGCCGTGTCGGCCCAGTCTGTCGTCCCCACGAGCCGGGAATCGAAGCCCATGATCGGCGACGACTCGAAGAGGTCGAGCGCCTTGCCGGCGGGCATGCCCTCGGTGGCCGGGATGTCGAGGAGGACGATGTCGCCGAGTTCGGCGGCAGCGCACCAGTGGGCAGTGGTGGCGCCGACGTTGCCGGCACCGATGATCGAGATCTTCGCACGTCGCATGGGGTGGAGCTCCGAGGGGAAAATCGTGGTCGTGGGACCCGCCATCAGAAGGCAGCGGGGCCCGGCGGGGAAGGCCTGGCCGCGGCGGCCGGGATTCACACCGCGGCAGCCGGCCGGAGCCACGTCCCGGCCTCAGCGGCGGTCGTCGGGCAGTTCCACCCTGTCGGGGAGGCGGGCCCGGTCGCGGGCCTCGGCCTGCTTGGCATCGCGGGTCATCCTCCAGGCGCCGAAGGCGAGCACGAGGCCCACGGCGGCGGCGAGGACCGCGAAGATCGTCGACAGCCCGCGGCCATCGACCGGGGGCGTGGCCACGATCCACTCCGGCGTGCCCCCCACGATGAGCGCGGTCTCCATGCGCTGGCCGCGTCGCTCCTTGTCGCCCTGCGACGACGAGATGTCGAGGTCGGGAAGCGGGTAGCCGTACCGCTTGAGGGCGAACCCCGTCACGCTCACCCGCTCGCCGATCCGATCGCCGCTGGGAAAGCCCACGGGCAGGCTGCGGACGCAGCACACGAACGGGTAGTCATCCTGCACGCGATCGTTGACCCTGAGGAGCGGCGTGTCGGCGAACACGAACAGCTCCCAGTAATGGTCGGCCCCCACCTGCCGGCGCCGCACAGGCTCGTCGATCACGACGCGGGTCGCCTTGCGGGCGATGCCCGTGAGCGTGACCGCGTCGCCGCGGTGGCCGGCGAACCACTTCTCGCGCGGGTCGATGAGCGGGAGGATGCGGTCGGTCGTCAGCTGGAGGCCGCGGACGGCCGCTGCCTCGGGCCGTCCGGCCGCGGCGAGGAGAGCGAAGAGCGCGGGGTTATCCCCCGGCTCGATCCGGCCGCCATCCTTGACGGTGTCGAGGAGGGCGTAGTCCATGCCGAGCCGCCCAAGCGGTGTGTCCGGATGCCAGGCGACCGCGTCGGCGGCGAGCAGCAGGGCGGCCGGCTGGGCAGGCCATCCGGTCGGAGCGGGCCGCGCTCCCCCTGCGCTGGACAGGGGCAGGCCGACCACCTCCGCAGGTTCGTCGATCGGCTTCGCACGCGGCCAGGCCCGCGGCGCCCGGCGCGTGGCCACGTCCACCGTGACTCCGTCCGCCGCCACGATCCGCACGACGTCGATCGGCTTGCCGCCGGCGAGCAGCGCCTGCTCGTCGGTCAACGGCAGCCGGTCCACGAACGTGGCCCGACCCCGGACCCGCACGAGGCCGTCCGCAACCGCGGCGGGCGGGACCTTCAGGTCGTCGGCCTGCTCCTTCCAGGGCAGCATCAGCGGTGCCGGCACGTCGAGGGCGGCGAGGACGCGGATCAGCATGCTCGTCTTGTCATTTCCCCAGTCCCCCGGCTCCTCGAGGACGCGGCGCTGCTCGCGGTCGAGCTTGGCATCGGCGAGGAACGAGGCCACGTCGCGGGGCTCCGCCCGGCCGACGGAAACGGCACCGACCGCGGCGAGCAGCA
Source organism: Planctomycetia bacterium (assembly GCA_014192425.1). Lineage (NCBI taxonomy): Bacteria > Pseudomonadati > Planctomycetota > Planctomycetia > Planctomycetia bacterium. The sequence goes on from BJHK01000009.1 coordinate 77,864, forward strand.
GGACGACGCCGGCGGCGGCACGACGGGTGCGGGAAGCGTAGGCGGAAAGTATGGGCATCGCTGACCTCATGAGGACGGTGATCGGACCTCGGCAGACTGCTCCGCGGCGGCAGCACGATGGTCCACCTCCAGTCGGCGCAGCGCCTCGGCCGGCGAGATGATGTCGGCAGCGGCGAGCGTCGCCTCCAGGTCGGCTGGCCCCTCGACCCGTCGCCGGCCATCCGTGGGACCGATGAGGCCGAGGCCGAAGCCGACCACGGCCGCCACCGTCGCCACGACCACGGCCAGCAGCGTGTACCCGAGCAGGTGGCCCCCATGGTACACCAGCGCCGCGACCGGTTCGGGCGGCCGGCGCCGCAGCGTGGCCGCGAGCACGAGCGGGGCCCGGCGCAGCTGGTGATCCCGGGCCAGATAGGCGAAGTTCTTGAAGAAGTAGCCGTCGACGTCCACCGAGCCGAGGCTGCCAGCGGGCTCGATTTCCGAGGGCACGTCCAGGGCATGGACGACAATCGGCGCCGACGTGCCATCCGCCGGTTCGACCCACGCCTCGTGGTAGTGGGCGATGCCGTAGTCATTGGCCGGGGCCGTCCGTCGCTCCAGGCTGCGGACCTTGCCGCTGAACCGCACGGGACGGCCGCGGAACGACCTCGGCTGGCCAAACAGTTCACCGAACCCGACCGGCTGCGTGGCCGCCCGCAGTCCCTGCGGATCGGACGAGCGCAGGGTGAGCATGGTCTGGATCCAGGCCGGCACCTCTTCTTTGCGGTGGAAGGTCTCGTCCTTGATCAGGGCCAGCAGCTCGGACGGCGCCGAGAGCGTCTCGGCCGAGCGGACGACCGACTCCGACACCGGCTCCGGCTCCGGCTCCGGCGGCTGCTCGACCTGCACGTCGCCGGGCCCGAGCACCGGCTGTCCGGCCCCGGCCAGCAGCGTGTCGACACGGACCGCCGGGGACGGTTTCCATGACCGCTCCAGCCAGCCGAGGAGGAGCACGGCGGCCACGGCCGGCGGCATGACCCACCAGAACAGTCGGCGGCGCTCCCGCCGGGCAAGAAAATTCCGCGGCCCGTGCGTCGGCCTGTCGGCCGCGGGCTGCTCCCGATCATCCCCGTCTGCGGCGGCATGCATGTCGTTACCCTGATCGCCGCCGCGGGCCGGACTTATTCCCCCCCGGCCCGGTTCCGCTCCTGCCGGCGCATCTCCCGCCACACGTAGCAGCCGAAGCTGCCGACGAGCGTGAACGGCATCGCGAGCATGAGGAGGATGCTGTAGAAGTAGCCGCGGGCCATGTTCAGCCCGTCGGGATCGGAGGTGTTGACCGCATCCTTGCAGTTCGGGCAGCCGAGGGCGTCGGCCGCCACGAGGGCGACGACGGTGACCACGACGGCGGCGAGGCGGAGGTATCTCATATCCCGATTATAGCGCGGCGCCGGGAAAGAGCACGTACAGCATCAGGTAGATCACCACGCCCGTGACCGAGACGTACAGCCAGATCGGAAGCGTGATCCGCCCCAGCCGGCGGTGGGCGTCGAATCGGCCCTTCCAGGCCAGGAAGAACATCCGCAGGGCCAGGACGGGCACCAGTGCCGCCAGCGGAACGTGGGTGAAGAGGATCGCCAGGTAGACAGGCTTCACCCCCTCCGGCCCGGCGAAGCGGTGCGTCCCCTCGGCGGCGTACCGGGTCAGGTAGGAGACGAGAAACACCGTCGAGACCACGAATGCCGCCGTCATCGCCTTGCGATGGCCGCGGACGTTGCCCCGGCGGATGAGCAGCCAGCCCGTCACGAGGAGCACCGCGGCCAGGGCGTTGAGGAGGGCGTTGAGCGTCGCCAACGGGTGCGCGGCCAACGGCAGGACGAGGGGCGTGGTCATGGCGTCGCTCCGACGGGCGGCGGGGATACAGCGGCGCCAGCGGCCGGCACGGCCGGGGCTGCATCCTTCTCGGCGAGCACGGTGCGGATCAGCTTCTTGAGCTTCGCCAGTTCCAGCGGATCGAGGAGGTGGTGGCCGCCGCGCAGCCGCCCCTGCCGGTCGAAGACGACGCCGCGCTCGGAGTGCACGCCGACCTCGACCGTCAGACCGAACGTCTTCTGCCCCACGCGCCGGAGCACGTCGATGTCTCCGGTGAGGAATGTCCAGCGGTCCGTGTCGGCCGCGAACCGCTCCGCGTACCGCAGCAGTACGGCCGGCGTGTCGTTCTCCGGATCGCAGGTCAGGCTCACCGCCAGGAAGTCGGGATCCTCGATCTCCGCGAGGATCTCGGCCACCGCCTGGTTCTCACGAAAGCAGGGGCCGGGGCAGTTGGCGAAGAAGATGCTCCCCATCCACACCTTGCCGGCGAGCCGGGCGGAGTCGAACTCCTTGCCGCGCTGGTCGACGAGCCGGAAGGGCGACTCGACGACGCTCACCAGGCCCGGCCCCTCCGGGACCGGCTTGCCGACCTGCACCTCGACCGGCCGCTGGATCGCGACCTCGCGCGGGCCGCAGCCGGCACCGACCAGCGCCACGAGCAGCACGGTGGTCGGCAGAAAGACGCGCGGAACCCGGATCATGTCGTTCCCTGCCGGTCAGTGGGCCGGCGACTCAACGCCGCGCTGCTCGCCGGCCCGTTCCAGGACCGAGACGTCGGCCGGCCGGGCCATGTGAACCGCCCGCTCCTGGGAGATCATCCGGTTCCGCATGCCGATGTCGGGGATGAGCATGATCGCCAGGAACACCGCCATCATCGCCGCCGGAATCGTGAGCACGTACTTCCAGTTCGCCTCCCAGAGGACGTGCATGAAGAACAGGATCACGAGCATCGCCTTCGTGCATGACACCGCCATCATGAACGCCCAGCCGACCTGCGGCTGGTCGCGCCACGGCCAGTAGGAGGTGAACGTCAGGAACGACATGCTCGTCAGGAAGCAGAGGGCGAGAAACACGGCGAGGTAGGTGCCGAGCCCGCCGTGGTGCTCCTCGTGGCCGCCATGAGAATGCTCGAGGTCGTGGCCCGGGTCGTCGGCCGTGCCGCCCGGACGGGTGATCGGGCCGTGCTCGTGATGGTCGTGGTGACTCATGTCTCGCGTTGCTTCAGAAGAGGTACAGGAGAGGGAACAGGAAGATCCAGACGAGATCGACGAAGTGCCAGTACAGGCCGGCATTTTCGATCATCGCCGCGTTCTTGGGGCCGAGCGTGTAGCCGAGCAGGATCGCGAACACGACGAGCCCGACGAGCACGTGAACGGCGTGAAAACCGGTGAGCAGGAAATAGGTGCTGGCCCACATGTTGCCGCCGGGGATGACGATCGGCAGCCGCAGCCAGGGGAACGTGTCGTTGAGGCCGACGGCGTGCCCGCCATGGCCGCCCCCGTGGTCGCCGCCGGCATGGGCCGTCGGCAGCGGCATGATCTGGTCGGCGACCACCGCCATGTCGTAGGACCCCTGCTCCCGGTCGGCGAGCATCTTCTGCACCTGCTGGAGGCCCGTGCGGGCTGACAACTCGGCGGCGGAGAGTTTGTCCGCGGGCAGGTCGTCGAGACGCTTGAGGAGATCGCGTTTGGGCTCCGGAAGCGGCGACCACTTTCCTTCGGGCGACGTCGTTCCCTTCTTCCAGTCGTCGTCGCCGGGCAACCGCAGCACCGCCGGCACGCGCCCGTCGGGAATGTCGCGCAGTTCCGCCAGCCGGGTGCGGACGGCCGAGCCGTACGGCAGATCGGGCCGCTCGTAAATCAGTCCGCGCGGGGATGCCGGATAGATGCCGTGGTCGAACTTCGCCTTGTACTCGTAGGCCTTGATGCCGAGGAACAGGGAACCGAGGACGAGCGTGAGGAGCATCCAGAACTTCGCCCGGCCGGTCTTCGCGGCCCGCGCCGCCTCCAGCGCCAAGACGATCGTCACGCTGGAGCAGATGAGGACGAACGTGTTGAAGGCCCCGATCGGCTCGGAGAGATGGACGTGGTGCGGCTTGGGCCAGACCGCGGCGCCGAAGCGGAGCACGACATAACTTCCGAGCAGGGCCGCGAAGAACATGATCTCCGTCGACAGGAAGAGCCACATGATCAGCTTGCCGCGGGACAGGGGCAGGCCCGGCTGATACTGGAGCGTGAGATGGCCATGGTGCCCGTGGCCATCCCCGTGCCCGTCGCCGTGGGCGTGACCGTGGTCGGACTGGCCGTGGTGGATCGAAGCGGCGGAGGAGTGCATGGGCGATGGTCCGAAACGAGGGTCAGACGGGCCGGCCCCAGGCGACGGCCGCGATCAGCAGGCCGAGCAGGGACCCCAGGGACGTGAAGAGCAGCATGCGGGCCGAGGCGTCGTCGCGGCGGACGGCGAACCGGGCTGCGGCCAGAGCATAGACGATCGAGGCCGCCGCTGCCGCCAGGAACAAGCGAATGCTGGCCGATGGCACGGCCAGGGCGAGGCTCGCCGGGATCATCGCCAGAGCGGCGGCCAGCGACTGCCCGGCCGCCCGCAGGCCGGATGGATCGACGACGGTGAGCATTTTCATGCCGGCCGCGGCGTAGTGCCGCCGGTACAGCCAGGCGATCGCCATGAAGTGGGGAAACTGCCAGAGGTAAAGGACGGCACCGAGGGCCGCCGCGGCCACCGCGCCCCGCGGGTCCCCGGCGGCCAGCCGGGCCGGGCCGTCGGCGGCCAGCCAGCCGATCGCCACCGGCAGGGCCCCGGCGACCGCGCCGACGGCGGTGTTGAGGGGCGTGACGAGCTTGAGTGGCGTGTAGGCGACGACATACAGCAGCCAGGTGGCCACGGCCGCCGCGGCCGCCTGCCAGCCGCCAGAGAGAATGCAGATCAGTGCTCCGCCGACGAGCAGGAGCAGCGTCACGATCCATGCTGCCCCCACGCCCAGCCGCCCCGCGGCCAGCGGCCGCTCGGCGGTGCGCGGCATGAGCCGGTCGGCATGCCGCTCGAGGATCTGGTTGGCGATGCTCGAACTGGCGGCGACGAGCGCGGTGCCGGTGAGCAGCCAGAGCAGCCCGGCGGCGGTCGCGGGACGACCGGCCGTCAGCCAGTAGGCAGACGCCACGGTGGCGAGCACGAGCAGCGCGATCCGCGGCCGCACGAGTTTGGTCACGTCTTCGGCGACGAGGGCCCAAGGACCGCGGCCGACCTCGACCGAGCCAGCGCCGACCGGCACGGCCACGGCGACCTGCTGCGGGCGCGTCATGCGAACACCCCCCGCGGCCGGCGCGAGCCGGCGACCCGCGTGGACGGCGCGTCTCGCAGCCCGCCGCCGACGATCCAGAGCACGACCGCGCCGCCGAGGATCAGCATGCCGAGGACAACATGGCCGGTGACGACCGCGGCCGCGGCTGGGCTCCGCGCCCGCAGCGACTCGGAGAGCCGCCACGCATCGGGGAGCAGGCCCGAGGGCAGCCCCCACGACACGACCCACGCCCCGCAGCCGAGCAGGATCTGGCAGACGACGAGGCCGGCGATCAGCCACGCCCAGCGGCGGGCGGCGGACGGCCTGCCGCCGTTGGCCCAGGCGAGCAGGGCGGCAAGCAGCGTCACGACGACGGCCCCGGCGACGTGGAAGCCGACGAGCCAGCGGAACGTGAGCGGATCGACCCCCGCGTCGAGGTGCCGAAGTTGGGCCCCCGCCACGAGCTGCACGTAGGCGGCGACGACGAGGGCGACCGCGCCGACGGCGGCGGCCACGGCCCGCGGCTGCGGAGGCTGCACGGCCGGCTGCCGTGACGACACCGCGCTGCAGACGACCGACCGCCGCGTCAGCGCGGCGATCGCCGTGGCCACGGCGAAGAACAGCGGGCCGGTGCAGGCGTGGACCTTGGCCACGGTCTTGTCGTCCAGCAGCACGCGGGCCCCGCCGAGCACGCCCTGGGCGATGACGAGGATCACGGCCGCCACGGCCAGCGACCGCACGGCCGGGCTCTGCCCGCTCCGCCACACGACCGTGGCGAGGACGAGCGACAACAGACCCACGACCGCACCGAGCAGCCGGTGGCCATGCTCGAGGAACAGGTCCCAGGGACCGCCGAGCCAGTCGGCGAGCGGGAACAGGAACATGTTGTGGCCGTAGGTGGCCGGCCAGTCGGGCACGGCCATCGCGGCCTCGTAGGTCGTGACCAGCGCCCCGAAGCAGAGCAGCACGGCCGTCACCGCCACGAGCAGGCAGGCGATCCAGTGCGTCCAGTTGAGGCGGCGGGTGAACATGCTGGGGAGACGGACGAATCGCATTCCATTCCGCTGCATCGATGCGGACGGCGTTGTGACTGTCTGCCTTTCGATTCGGGAGCCGGGGGGTCGGGGGAAGTCGAGGCGAGTTGGCGTATCCTCGCCTCCGAAGCCGAGGCTTTCACCGCCCCCCGGCGGCTTGGGCTCTTCGACTTTGAGCAGCGACGAAGACGACGTGTGAACGGGTCAGTGGGCCGCCGCCGCCGCACGGGCCGCCGCCTCGTTCGGCGGATCGGTCTGCATGAGGTGGTCCTTCTCGACGCCCGGCACCGAGTACTCGTAGGGGCCGCGGTGCACGACCGGCTGGAAGTCGAAGTTGCCGTGTCCCGGCGGGCTCGGCGCCGCCCACTCGAGCGTGTTGGCGTTCCAGGGATTCCGTCCGGCCCGCGGGCCGTAGAACATGCTCCACACGAAGTTGGCCGCGAAGATCACCTGCGAGGCCACCATGCCGATGGCGCACCAGGTCATGAAGGCATTGAGGGGCTGGAGGTTGCGGAACAGCTCGTAGTGATAGGCATCGGCATAGCGGCGCGGGAAGCCGACCGCCCCGAGGATGTGCATCGTGAAGAACGTGCCGTTGAGGAACAGGAACGTGAGCAGGAAGTGCACCTTGCCCCAGCGCTCGTTCATCATCCGCCCGAACATCTTCGGGAACCAGAAGTAGATCGACGCCCAGACGCCCATCGCCGTGCCGCCGAAGAGCACATAGTGGAAGTGGGCCACGATAAAGTAGGTGTCGTGGATGAAGATGTCGACCGGCGTGGCGGCCATGAAGATCCCCGACAGCCCGCCGATGATGAACATCGAGACGAACGACAGGGCGAAGAGCATCGACGTCGTGAACTCGATCTTTCCCCCCCAGATCGTTCCCAGCCAGTTGAACGTCTTCACGGCGCTCGGCAGGGCGATCATCATCGTCGAGACCATGAACGTGATCCCGAGGGCCGGGTTCATGCCCGACATGAACATGTGGTGGCCCCAGACGATGAAGCCCAGCCCGGCGATGCCCGCCACCGAGTAGACCATCGGCCGGTAGCCGAACAGCGGCTTGCGGGCGAAGCAGGTGAGGATGTCGCTCACCATGCCCATCGCCGGCAGGATCATGATGTACACGGCCGGGTGGCTGTAGAACCAGAACAGGTGCTGCCAGAGGAGCGGCTGGCCGCCGCCGGCGACGGGGACGGCGTTGTTGATCACGTTCCCCTCGGGGGAGAAGAAGCCGGTGCCGAGCGTGCGGTCGAAGAGTTGCATGAAGCCGGCCGCCGTGAGCACCGGCAGGGCGAAGGCCTGGAGGACGGCGGTGATGAACATCGCCCAGATCGTCATCGGCAGGCGGAACATCGTCAGCCCGGGGGCGCGCATGAGGATGATCGTCGTCATGTAGTTGACGCTGCCGAGCATGCTCGACACGCCGACGAACGTCAGCCCGATCAGCCACAGCGTCTGCCCCATGCCGCTGCCGGGGGCCGAAGCGACGCTCGTCGAGAGCGTCGGGTAGCTCGTCCAGCCGCCGGAGGCCGCGCCCCCCTCGACGAAGAAGCTCGCCCCGAAGGCGATGAAGGCCGGCCACATGAACCAGTAGGAGAGCATGTTGAGCGTCGGAAACGCCATGTCGTCGGCGCCGATCATCAGCGGGATGAGGAAGTTGCCGAAGGCGCCCGCGAGGATCGGAATGATGACGAGAAAGATCATCACGGTGGCGTGCATCGTGAACAGCATCGTGTAGAACTCGGGCGACATCTGCCCGCCTTCCATCGGAAACAACTTCCCGAGCACCGGCACCGGCGACCATGGCCAGGCCACCTGCCAGCGGACGGCCAGCGCCAGCAGTCCGCCGACGAGGAACCAGAGCAGCGTCGAGAACAGGAACTGCAGGCCGATGACCTTGTGGTCCTTGGAAAAGACGTAGGTGGAAAGGAACTCCGAGACGGTCGGCCCCTTGCGGGCCGGCCGCACTACGGCGCTGCCGCGCGTCTCGGTCTTGGTCGCGATGCTCATGACACCTGCCTCCTCGATAGCCGTTGTCGTTCCACCCGTGTTTCGCAGCGAACTCCGCTCCCCTGCCCCGTCACTCCTCGGCGGCCGTGGCCGCGGCCACTGGCAGCGCCTGGGTCGCCTCCTGCTCGGCGTACTTCCGCTCCAGCCAGGCCTCGTACTCCGCCCGCGGCTCCACCGTCAGCCGCCCCTTCATGGCGTAGTGCCGGGCCCCGCAGTGCTCCATGCAGACGATCTCGTACTGCCCGGGCTTGATGGCCTTGAACCAGACCGGGATCTTCATGCCGGGCACGGCGTCCTGCTTGATCCGCAGTTCCGGGAGCGCGAAGCTGTGGAGCACGTCCATCGACTTGAGTTGCACGAGCACGTCCTCGTCCATCGGCACGTGCACGTCGTTGGAACCGAACAGGTCGTCGGCCGTGCCGAGCTTGCCGTCGCGGCCCGGATAGCGGAATCGCCATTCCCATTGCCGGGCGATCACCTCGACGGTCGGGTCCATGAGCGGCCGGCGCATCTTCACGTCGGCCCAGGCGTTCATCTGGTAGATCGCGAGGAACAGGAGCGTGGCCGCGGGGATGATCGTCCAGACAACTTCGAGCGTGTGGCTTCCCTGGACGTAGGACGCGGGCCCCCGCGCGTTCGCCCGGTCGTACTTCCACATGAACCAGAACAGCAGCGCCTCGGTCGCCACGAACACAACGCCGGTGAGGGCGAGGATGAAGTAGAAGAGCCGGTCGATCTCGACGCCGTGGGTCGAGACGTCCTGCGGCAGCCAGTGGCCCCGGACCTGCGGGTAGACCACGAACGTTGCCACGCCGAGCACCGGCACGGCGAGGAAGAGGAGGGCCCAGAACATTCCCGAGATGCGGCTCACTGCGTTGCTCCCGACTGGATGGCTCGTGCTCGTTGCTCAGGGTGCGAAATCAAAACCGGTCGCGGGCCGCGAGGGGACGTTCGCCGGGGGGCGCCGTCTCCGTCTCGTAGGGAAGCGACTTGATGTAGTTGACGATGTGCCAGATGTCCTCGGGCGTTACGGTGCCCTTGGCGGCCGGCATCGGTGCATGGTTGATGCCGGCGTGGATCCGGTAGTAGAGGTCGAGGGGCCGGCGGCCGCCGCGGTAGATGCCCTGCCGCAGGTTCCGCGGCACGATCGGCCGCGGCTTGAGGGCGTCGCCGGCGAGCACCTGCCGGGCCCGTGCCAGGGAAGCGGCATCAGACACCTCGGCAAGCTTCTTTTCCAGGTCCATCGGCCCCTGCTTGGTCCAATCGTCGTAGTCGTTCACGACGCCGTCTCCGAGGGCGGTGATGCCGTGGCACTTCACGCAGTTGGCCCGCTCGCCGAAGAACAGATCCTTCCCCTTGGCGATCGACGCGGCGAGCGCCGCCGGCTCCGACACGTCCGGGGCCTCGGGCACGGGGATCGACTCGCCGGCCGCGGCCTGCCACTTGCCGGCGATCGCCGAGAGCGTCTCGTCGACGAGAAACTCGCGGCTCTCGGGGAGCTTGCCCTGGGCGTCGTCGTCGAGGTCAAAGAAGGCCCGCGTCAGCGCGATCTCCGTCTCACCGCGGATGCTCAGATATTTGACGTACTCCGCCAAAGCGTCCAACTGCACGTCGGAGAGCAGCGTGAACGACGGCATGGAACTCCCGGGAATGCCGTTCCGGAGGATGCGCACGAGGTCGTCGTGGGTCGGCCGCGCTCCCCGCTCGGTGCTCTTGAACTTGAACTGTCCGGGACGGTAGTCCCGCGGATAGGGATTGAGAAACGCCGCCGAGGCTCCCATGCCATCGCCGGAGATGCCATGGCAGTGGGCACAGTGCTCGCGATACAGGCCGTTCTTGCGGCCGACAATGTCGCTGCGGACGGGCCCGGCCGCGAGCCGCAGTTTCGCGGCGTCGAGCCCCGACTCGGGCAGGGCCATCGGGGCGTCGGGCGTGCCGAACATCGCCTCGAGGATCGTGGCCACCTGCCGCTCCTGCTCCGTGGTGAGCTGCGCCTTCGTCGACTCGACGAGATTCGCCCGGAACGAGGCCGGCGGATTGGCACCGCAGCCGACGGTCGAGACGAGGCCGGAGGCCGCGAAGAGCAAGCACAGCGAGCGGATGCCGCTGGACGCATGGTTCCGGGAAGCATGTTTCATGGTCGTGATCCGTGTCGATCCGGGACAAAGGTCGGCATCACTCGCCGACCGCCGTGCCGGGCACCTCGATCGTCCCCAGGTCCTTCACCTCGTCGGCCTCGAGCCGCACCTGGAAGCGGCCCTTGGGTGTCCACTTGAGTTCCGGCTTCTGCAGGCTGAGCACGTTCCCTGCCGACTTGGCTCGCTCGTGCCAGACCTGCAATTCGATCGTTTCCCCGGCCGGCAGGTCGGGAATCTGGAACGAGCCATCGGCCGCCGAGACGGACACATAGCCGTCCTTGCGGAAGATGCCGTAGGCCTTCATCCACGGGTGGATGTTGCAGGTGATCTTCTTCGGCATCCCGAATTCGACCTCCGGGGCGTAGGCAGCGCCCGAGCCGGCGGGGATCAACTGGTTAAAGCTCGTCCCCTCGATGTTCGTGTTGTGGCCGATCGGGTCGCTGTTGCGGATGTCGACCGGCTGGCCGACACGGGCCGCGAACACGGGGGCGATGAACTCGCAGTGCTTCTGGTCGAAGGTCAATTTCGCAGCGGTCGAAGCCTCCTTCACCCGCGACGTCTTGCGGGCGAAGATCACGACGTTGGCCAGCCCCTTCGTCGCTGGATCGACGATCAACGACCTGTCGACGAGGTCCTTGCCGTCCTTCGAGCAGACGTTCTTCTCGGCGACTCCCTTGAGCGGCTGTGGTTCGCCGGGCGTGCCCGTGAAGATGAACCGGCCCTTGAGCGTGGCCCAGCCGGTGCCGGTGGGAGCGGCTTCGGTGGCACTGTCGGCCGCAGGCGTGGCCGCGGAGCCGAGCACGCCGCGGAGCCGATCGACTGCGGCGAGGTCGGCGACGGGCGTGGCGACCCGCTGCTGGCCGCAGCCGGTGAGACTGACGGCAGCAAGCACGAGACCGCAGCACAGGATGGCGCCGAGAAGGTTCCGCATGGCCACTACTTCTTCTCCATCTCCACGACGACGTCGCCGAGGTCGGTGCCGGCGGTCGCGACCTTCACCTGCCTCTTTCCCTTGGACAGCGTCTCTTCCTTCCCGTTGATCGTGACCTTCTTGAGGAACCCGGCCTTCTCATGCCAGAAGGCGAGTTCCAATTCACCGGCCGGCAGGTTCGTGAGCTCGAACGAGCCGTCGGGCTTGGAAACGGCCGAGTACGGATTCCCGCGCACGACGACGTAGGCCTTCATCCACGGGTGGACGTTGCAGGCCACCGGCACGGGCACCGACTCCTCCGCGGTGAACTTGAGCGTGGACTTGCCCCCGGCCGGGATCAGGTTGTTCGACGGGTCGTTCTTGAGCGGCGTCACGTTGCTGTTGTGGCCGCACTTGTCGGAGTTTTGGATCTCCAATTCCTGGCCGGTCTGCACGGCGACGACATGCGGCTCGAACCGCAGCCCCTTGTTGTCGAGCATCACCGGCTTCTTCGCCGCCGCGGCGACGTCGGGGTGGACCTTGACGTCCTTGCTGCGCACGAAGACGACGACGTTGGCGATGCCGCCGTCGGCGCCGACCACCAGTTCCTCGCTGCTGAGCTTTGGGTTCCCACAGATCGGGTCGTTCGCATTGAGCTGCACGGGCGTCGGTGGGGTCCCCTTGAACTTGAACTTCCCCTTCACCGTGCCCCATTCCTCGGCGATCGCGGGCGCGGCCACCAGGAACATGATCAACGCAAGCACGGCACGGGGCAGGCGGGTCATGGCGAAACTCCGGAAGGGTGGGAAAAAACGGACCGGCGGATACTCAACCATGGTCATTGTAGTGCCACCCGTGACGCGGACGACCGTTCGGCAGGCTCGAGGCTCGCCGCCGGCCGGTTTTCCGAATCGGGTCTGGACTCCAGCGGCGGAGATTCCGCAGCCGGTGCCTGCGACTGCGCCGGCGGCGATACCGGCCGCGCCGGCTCACGCCGGCCGGCGAGTTTCCGCTTGGCGAACTCGTCGTAGTGCATGAGCAGGTCGGTCAGCGCCTCGACCTGCTGCTCGCTCGTCCCCTGGTACAGCTCCTGGCTCACCGGCTGGTCGAACGGGATGTTGACCGGCATGCCCGTGTAGGGCAGGAACCGCTTGGGGTTGGCGATCCAGTTGTGCACGTAGTCGGGCCGGAGCCGCTCGTGGACGTTGGCCAATTGCGGCGCCAGCGCCTTGATGCTCGCCCCCACCGGCATCTTGTCACCGAGCAGATGGCACTTGATGCAGTAGTTGTTGTTGCGAACGATCTTCAGGGCGTCGTCGAGATGCCGGGGGTGCCTGCGCTCCGTTTCGGCCAGCGAGCCGACGTCGAGCCGCGGGTCGTAGACGTACGATTCGGCCCCGTCGACCGCGGCGAAGTAGTTGACCAGCGCCGCCGCCTCCGACGAGTGGAAGTTGAACTTCGGCATCCGCAGCACGGCCGGCGGCCGGATCGGGTGCGGGTTGAGGAGGAACTTGTGCAGCCACGCCGACTGCACTTTCCGCCCCTCGCCCACGAGCGGCGGCGGCAGCCAGCCCCAGGCGTCGTCCCCCTTGACCGCCGGGTTGTTCAGCTTTTCGTCGGCGATCACCACCGGGAACAGCAACCGGGCGAGGTCGCCACCCTTGCCGGGATAGTGCCGCCCGGCCTGGACCGCGTCGTCCGGCACGGCCATGTTGCGACTGCCCACCGGCCATGGTTTGCCGTCGACGATCGCGTCGCGCCAGAGCATGAACGGACGGAAGACCTTCGACTCCCTGTCGTCCGGCTCGATCGCCTGCCCATCCTCGTCGACCTCCTGCGGACGTCCCGTCTTCTCGTCGAGCATCGGCATGCCGACGAGCGTCGCCCGGCGGCGGCCGGCGCGATCGGTCGTCAGTGCCCCATGCAGCTGCGGCTCCGTGAAGTGGGGCGCCAGGAACGGATACCCCGTGATCGCCGGGGTCTCGCCGAGCGTACCCGGCTTGTAGCGGACGTCCCAGCGGTCCATCTCCAGGGCATGGCAGCCGCCGCAGTTGTACTGCTCGGCGACAACGAGCCCTTGCAGCCGGGCCTCCTCGCGCGGCGACGGCCGGTGGACGTACTTGGGCGCCGGCGGCTCTGCGACGAGCCCGAGCACGAACGTCATCACCGCCTCACGCTGCTGCGCGTCGAAGGGGAACTGCGGCATCCGGTAGCGCTCGTTGTACTTCTTGTTCTCCGCCTTCTTGTAGTCGTAACTCCGCGGCGCCCGCAGCTTCTGCCAGAGGAAGCCCTCGCGCTCGTGGCCGAGCAGTTTCTGTACGAAGAAGCCGGTGTCGGCGTCGACCGCCTCCGGGTCGAAGTGCGGGGCGTCGCCCGCACGGCCATAGGGAAGTTCGGGGTTGAGATCGGCGTCGCCGTTCACGTGCCCCGTGCCCTGGTCCCCGGCTCCGTGGTGACCGCCGCCGTGGCCGTGGTGCCCGCCAAGCTGATTGACGACATGGTGAGCCACCTGCTCGAAGGCGATCCGGGAAGGATCCTTACGGCCCCAGTCGGCGAGTGCGGCACCGGCCGGCTTCGCGTCCTCGAATCCGGGGATGTCATGGCAGGAGTAGCAGGCCAGTTTGGCGACCGTCTTCTTGCCGACGTAGTTGAGCAGCGTGGCGTCGCGGCCAGCGCCGTCGAGACCGACGAGCATCCGCTCGTCCCCCTGCAGGTTCGACATCTCGGCGGACAGCCCGCGCTGGAGCACCGCGGCCGCCTTGACAGACGGGAACCGCTCCTCCAGGTACATCAGCGCCAGTTCGTCGAGCGCCTTCCGCTCGTCGGCCGTGAGCGAACCGGCCGCCGGAACGTTCTCCGGCTTCCAACCCTCCGTGGACGTCATCAGGTACGCCACGGCGTCGGCGGCCGGGTCGCTGACGCTGCCGTCGGCGAGCGTGACCGGCTCCAGGATGACGTTCGGCATCAGCGTCCGCGGGTGATACGTGGCCGGCTCGCGCAGCCAGCTGTACAGCCACTCCTTGCCGCGCGGGTGGCCGGCGATCTTGGCGCCGATCCGCGACAGGTTCGGACCGTGGGTGCTCGTCGCCTCCGGGAAGTCGGCGTGCTGATGGCAGGCGAGGCAGCCGCGCAGCTGGAACACCTTCTTGCCGCGGTCGACGTCGGCGGCAGCCGTGATCCCGGCGTGCGGCGGGACGTACTCGAACGGGGCGCTGGCAGCGGCGATGTAATGGATCATCGAGCGGATCTCGAGCGGCTCGTATCGCTTCGACTCCTCCAACCCCTTGCCTTCGAGATGATCCCAGAGCCCGAAGAACCGGGGCATCTTCGTCGACGGCCGGAAGTCCTGCGGATTCCGCAGCCAGGAGTAGGTCCAGTCGAAGCCGAGCTTGCTGGCGGCATGCCGCAGGGAGGGCCCGACCTTGGGAAACGTGCCCGGTGTCTCCGGATCCTTGAGCAGCGACACGAGCTGGTGCGACCGCGGCGAGAGCTTGGCCTCGCCACCGGCGCCGGCGTCGCGCTCGAGCACGTCGCGGAGCCGCTCGCGGGCCGCACGGCCGTCGGGACTCGACCGCATCTCCTCGACCCAGCGCTCAACCGTGCTGCCGAGCGCCGCCAGCCCCTTGTCGGCGAGCAGGGATTCGGCCACTTCGTGGAAGTTGGGCTGGAGCCGCATGTCGGGGCCGATCCGCTTCTCCGGCCCTGCCCAGCCGTTGATCTCGTGGCAGCCGTAGCAGCCGTACTGGCGAATCAGGTGATAGCCCTCGACGAGCTTCGGCGCCGGCGGCTCGGGGAACTTCTCGCTCGGCTCGAGGTCGACCACCTGGTGGTGGCACTTCAGGCAGCTCGACTCCTCGAACCGCTGCGGCAGCATCGGCAGGATCCAGTGGTGGTTGTTGAACCAGCCGTACTCGTCGTGCCACTCATGGGCCTGCTTGGGCGAATTCGGCGTGTGCGACACCCACTTGAACGCCGTCGCACTCCCCTGCCCCTGGTGGCAGATCGTGCAGCCGAACGACTTCATCGGATGGGGACTGGAATCGCCGACGAACAGGTCGAGCCGAGGATGCGTCGCGTAGGGCTGCGGCACGCCGCGCCGCACCTGAACGGCCAGCGGCTTGCCCCAGGCCGGCGTCTCGACGAGGCCGGCGACGGCGATCTGCCGGGCCGGGGTCCCTCCGCCGGCGACCGCTTCGATGACGTCCCCCACCTGGATGCCGGCCTCCGCAGCCGGCGATTGCGGCACGACGACCGCCACCGTCGGGTCGTCGGCGTTCAACAGCCCCTGCGGCGCGAGCCGGAAGCCGTACAGCGACTCGAGCTGGTCGTTGCCGTCGCCGACGACGTCACGCTGCTCCGGCGGCGCGGCGGGCGTGGGGAGCGTGATGGCAACCTCGTGTGCGGCCGGATAGGCGGGGTCGGTCGGCGCCCCGGGGACCGTCTTGTCCATGCCCCGATGGCAGGTGCCGCAGCGGTCGAACCGGGCCACCTCGCGGAAGTTGTTGTTGAGCGTCAGTTCCGGGAGCCAGATCTGGTCGGGCCTGAGCGGCCCGTTGAAGGCGTCGAGCACCGGCATCTCGAGCAGCGACTTGCCCGCGGTCGACCGCCGCTGGTCGAGCGTCTTCTGCAGCTGCACGAGCTTGCCACGATGGTCATCGACGCCCTTGGCCGCGGCGTCCTCGGCAGCCGTGATCCGCCGCAGCGCGCCGTCGAGCACGAGCCGGTGGGTGTTCGCCTCCTGAAACTTGCCCGTGGCCACGGCCACATCGGCCCGCTTGGCATCGGTGATGGCAAGCAGCGCCTGCTGCCGGTCGGTCGGGGCCTCGTCGGCGATCGCCAGCTCGTAGTCCGCCCGGTTCTTGTCGAGCTGCGCCTTCTCGAGCTTCAGGGCGCCCGCCAGTTGGTCCTCGCGAAACTTTGCCCGCTTGGCGATGTCGCGGAGCCGGACCAGCAGGTCTCCCCGGGCGGCGAACACGGCACTCCACAGTTCATCGGCAGTGCCGGACTCCGCGGCAGCATTGACCTTGGCCGGGTCGACCTCGGCCTGCGGGGGCAGCGCCTTCACACTCGCGACCACCTTGGCGAGGGCGGCCTCGGCATCGGCCGCGGCCTCGGCATCTTCCGGCACCGTGCGCACGGCCGTCAGCATCTGCTCGACGAGGGCCGGATCGAGCATCCGCCGCGCCTTGGCCAGGGCATCCGCGAGCTCGCGGCCGCGGGCCTCGTAGGCCTTCGACTCCTGTTCCTGCACGCGGGCCTTCGCCGACCACGTCTCCAACTCGCGGAAGCCGCGGGCATATTTTTTCCACGGGCGATCGTGGTCGGCGGTCAGCATCAGGACCGTCGCCACAAGAAGCAGGATCGCCGCCACGGCGAAGACGACGTGGAGGACCTTGAGGTTATGCCAGGTCTGTTCGTTTGCAGGCATTGGTTCGAGCGAAAGCCGTGGGCTTTACGAGTGTGGATTCTTCGGATCGAGCCGGGCGCGTAGCCGAAGCCCGGCGCTAAAAGTTGAGCGAGAACTCCGGAATGCTGACGATGTACTTCAGGTTGAATGTCCAGCGCAGGATCATCTTGATCGGCAGCGAAAGCATGAGCAGCATCAAGTTCGCCATGATCATGTAGCGAATGAAGCCCATCTTGGCGAAGTAGCCGCGAAACACCGTTACGGCGAGCAGCGGCGGCAGGACGAGCAGATAGATCCCGACCGCGATCAGGCCCGGCAACTCTCGATACAGCACGTACCCGGCCTGGGTCAGCTGGCCGGCTCCCTGCGGCGCCCGCGGCAGCGGTTGGTTGAGCAACTGCACCCAGAACATCTGCGGCAGGTCGACGTTGTTGAGCACCTCGACCTTGTACGGCGTCCAGAACTCGAAGGGGCCGAAGAAGTTCCAGTTCGGCCCGCGCAGGAAGGTGCCGAGGATGATGAGCGTGATCCACAGTTCGAGGAAGCCGAACTGAAACGTCAGGTAGGCGAACTTCCGCTCGGCGATCGAATAGTAGCCGTTGCCCTTCTTGTTGAAGTCGAGGTACGGCATCGCCATCAGGCCGAAGATCACGAGGCTGGGGAGGACCACGCCGGCGTACCAGGGATCGAAGTACACGAGCATTTCCTGGAGCCCGAGGAAGTACCACGGGGCCTTCGACGGGTTGGGCGTCTTGACGCTCGACGCCGGCTCCTCCAGGGGCGCCGGCAGGGCGATCGCCCAGAACAGCAGCAGCGCCGAAACGGCCACCATGCAGATCAACTCGGTGTAGACGAGATCGGGCCAGACCAGCACCTTCTCGTCATTTTCCTTCTCCATCGGTGGCAGCCCCTGGGCGATCCGGTCGTCGTTGACGACCGCCTGCTTCGTCGCCACCCATGTGAAGAAGGCGAGCAGAAAGATCAGCCCCACGATCGGCACGTTGTCGGGCTTCATGACGATGGCGGCGAAGTTCTCGTCGGCCATGGCCAGACCCATGACGAGCAGCGACGCGTTGAACAACGTCCAGGCCACCATTGGCTGCACGAAGAACCGACGGAAGACAAAGAGCACGACGAGCAGCCCCATCGTGCCGAGCGTGTAGGCCACCGGCCCCGACAGGGCATTGACGAGGCCGCGGACGGCGGCCGGCAGCGCGGGCACGAGCGCCTCCGACCGGGACAGCGCCAGGCTGGAGAGGATCATCATCACGCCGGCGAACGCCGCCCAGACCACGCCCCAGGCCGTCTGCCCCTTCTTCTGCCAGAGAACGAGTGCCGCGACGCCGTTCATCGCCGCCAGGACGGCGTAATAGCCCCCCAGGAAGCCGCCGACGTCCTCGAGAAAGAATGGATTGTGCATGGGTTCGTGTCAGTCCCGGTTCAGAGCGGCCCGCTGATGCCACCGTCCTTGCGGACCCGCCAGAAGTGGATCGCCAGGAGCAGGGCCACCGCCAGCGGAATGGCGATGCAGTGAAGCACGTAGAACCGGTTCAGCGTCTCCTCGCCGACGAAGCGGGCGCCGAGCAGGCCGAAGCGGGCATCGGATGCGTCGGTGATCATGTCGATCCCCGCGACGGTGAGCAACTGCTGTCCCGGCCCCTCATAGCCGAGAAAGGGCGTCGCCCGGGCCATGTTGGAGCCGACCGTGATCGCCCAGATCGCCAACTGGTCCCAAGGGAGCAGATAGCCGGTGAACGAGAGCAGCAGCGTGAGCAGCAGCAGGATCACGCCGACGACCCAGTTGAACTCCCGCGGCGGTTTGTAACTGCCGGTGAGGAACACGCGATACATGTGCAGCCAGGTGGTGATCACCATCGCGTGCGCCCCCCAGCGGTGCAACTCGCGCAGGATGCCGAGGCTGGTCACGTCCCGCAGGGCGAGGATGTCGTTGTAGGCCCACTCGAGCGTGGGGCGATAGTAGAACATCAAGAGCACGCCCGTGACCGTCTCCACCAGGAACAGGAAGAAGGTCACGCCCCCCATGCACCAGGTGAAGGACAGCGCGATGCCCTGCTTCTTGATCGACACCGGATGAAGGTGGAGGAAGAAGTTGGTGAGCATGACCACGATCCGATTCCGCCGGTCGAGCGGCATCGGATGGCGGAAGATGCTCTTCCAGATCTGGGAGTTGCGGATGGTTTCGCCGATGGCCATGGTGCGAACGCGGTCCTTCCTGTCGAAATCGGCCTACACGATGACGAACGATTCGGGATCGGCCCACTGCCCCAGTTCTTCCTGGAACGTGCGGCTCTTGTCGATCTCGACCTGGCCGTCGTCGGCGATGCGGATCGCATACCGCTCCAACGGCCGGGGCGCCGGTCCCTCGAAGTTGATGCCGTCCTTGTAGAACCCGCTGCCGTGGCAGGGGCACTTGAACTTCTGCTCAGCCTCGAGCCAGCTGGGAGTGCAGCCGAGGTGAGTGCAGACGGTCTTCAAGGCGTAGAGTTGCGGCTGGCCGTTGAAGTCTCCGTTCACCACCCAGACGCCGTACTGCGGGACGTACTTCGTCTCGACCTTGCCGGCCGGGAAGCCGTCCTTGAAGCCGACCTTGAACTTGCTCGGAGGCTCGGCCAGGACGTTGGGGAACAGGTACCGGGCGAGACCAAGCGTGGCGAGACCGCCGGTCACGGACAGGGCGGTAAAGCCGACCGCCATGAACGATCCGAGCGCGATCTCGAGGAACCCGCGGCGATCCTCCTCCTCGGCAGCCTTCTTCGCCTTCAGTTCGGGCTTGACGGGACGCGCCGGCAGGACCGCCGGCGGCGCCACGGGCTTCTCGACCGTGGGCTTCACCCGCGGGGCGGTCCGGGCGGGCGCCTCCGCCTTGCTCACCGGCCCAGGCTTGGCCCCGGACCGCGCGGCGGCCAGGATGCTCGCTGTGTCCCGCTGGACGCCAGTCTTCGGCCCCCCTTTGGCGATGGTCGGCTTCTCGATGGCAGGCTTCGCGGCTGCGGGTTTCGCGGCCGGCTTGGCCACCGTCGCCTTCGGAGCGGCGGGGGACTCCGCTGCGGCTTCCTTCTTCGCCCTTGCCATGGCGAGAATGTCGGACACGCTCGGACGGCTGCCGTCGCCGGATTTCGGCGACGAAGACGAACCAGCGCCGCCCGGCTTCGGCACCGACGGTCGAACGGCCGCCGGCTTCTCCGCCACGGGCTCGGCTGCCTCAGCGGCTCCTTCCTCGGCCGGCGCAGCCGGTTTCCCGGCTCCTTTTGCCTCCGCACGGGCCGCCGCGAGGATTTCGGCCACGGACATCTTCTTTTTTTCAGCCATTGAATCCCCTGCGGGGCGGACGCGCTCCCGAAGTCAACGCTGCCAGGAAGGACGAAACCTTTCCGGTCAAAAACCTATTTTCGGCCGCGAATTTCAGAGTTCGTGATTTTTTTCACGAACTCCATACCTTAATTTATCCGCACGCCCGAAAGTGTCAACGTCGGCTGACGCGATCCATGTTCCGGCGGGCGGAAACCAGTTTCCGGCTGCTACAACACCTCGCCGGAACGCCCCGTCCGGTTGGCTCCCCGTCTCCATCACGCTGTCAGTCCCTTTGCTGTCAGTACCCTAAGCCTTCATTTCCCTTTCCTTCACTATCAGCATGACAACTGCGACTCGATCCCGCCGCGTCCTCGTGGTGGGCAGTGGGGGGCGGGAACACGCCATCGCCTGGAAACTTGCGCTTGATGGCGCCGAGGTGCTCGTCGCCCCCGGAAATGCCGGCACGGCGGCCGTGGGGGAGAACGTGCCGGTGCCGGCGACCGACATCCCGGCGCTCGTCGACCTCGCCCGACGGCGGCAGGTCGATCTGACCGTGGTCGGTCCGGAGGCGCCGCTGGTGGCCGGCATCGTCGATGCATTCCAGGCGGCGGGGCTGCGAGTCTTCGGCCCCACGCAGTCCGCGGCCCGCATCGAGGGGAGCAAGATCTTCTGCAAGCAGATCCTCCACCGCGGCGACGTGCCCACGGCGATGTATCGCGAGTTCCGCACGGCGGCCCGGGCCCGCGAGTACATCGAGGCCCGCGAGGACGTGCCGGTGGTCGTCAAGGCCGACGGCCTCGCCGCCGGCAAGGGCGTGTTCGTCTGCCGGACGAAGGCCGCGGCCCTCGAGGCCGTGGCAACGCTCGGCAGCGACCCGCAGTTCGCCGCCGCGGCGTCGGGCATCCTCGTCGAGGAGATGCTCGACGGCGTCGAGGTGAGCGTGCTGGCCATCACCGACGGCCGGACCGTCGTCACGCTGCCGCCGGTGCAGGACCACAAGGCCGCGCACGACGGCGACGAAGGGCCCAACACCGGCGGCATGGGTGCGTACACGCCGACGCCGTTCGTCGATGCCGCGATCCTCGCCGAGATCGAGTCCCGGATCCTCGTGCCCACCGTCCACACCATGCGCCGGGCGAAGGCTCCCTTTCAGGGCGTCCTGTTCGCCGGCTTGATGCTCACCGCACAGGGGCCGAAGGTGCTCGAATTCAACGCCCGGTTCGGCGATCCCGAGTGCGAGGCCCTGCTCGTCCGGCTGGAGTCGAGCCTCCTCGACCTCATCGATGCCGCCGTCGACCGCCGCCTCGACACGCTCGAGCCGCCGACGTGGCGGCCCGGTGCGAGCGTCACGGTGGTGATGGCGTCGGAGGGCTATCCCGGCGAGATTCGCAAGGGCTTTCCGATCCGCGGCCTCGACGCCGCCCGGCGCGTGGAGGGGGTGCAGGTCTTCGAGGCGGCGACCCGGGCCCACGACGGCGGCGTCGTCAACGACGGCGGCCGCGTGCTTGCCGTGACCGCCGCCGCGCCGTCGCTCGGCCGCGCCAAGCTCCAGGCCTACACCGCCGTCAAGGAGATCCGCTGGCAGGGCGCCTGGTGCCGGAAGGACATCGCCGACAAGGGGCTGCTCCGCGAGCGCGAGTTGGCGGCCGCCGCACCCGAAGCCGACGCGACGGCGCCCGGCGGCGATGCCCCCGGCGCCGCGGTGACGGCGGCTGGCGGGGAGGCCGACACATGAAGCTCCGCGTCGGCATCGTCGGTCTCGGCAGCCAGTGGGACACGCGGTACCTCCCCGCGCTCCGGGCGCTCGCCGACCGATTCGAGGTCCGCGGCATCTGCGAGCAGGTCGCGCATCGCGCGGCGCGGGCCGCCGCCGAGCTCGGCACCGTCGCCGTCGACGGCTTTCGCGCCCTTACGGCCCGCGACGACGTGGACGCGATCCTGTACCTCGCCGACCAGTGGTATGGCCCGACGCCGATCCTCGCCGCCTGCGACCATGGCAAGGCGGTCTACTCCGCGATCTCGCTGCCCTGCGACACCGCGGAGGCCCGGCTGCTCCGCCAGCGGGTCGACGAGTCAGGGATCGCCTTCGTCGCCGAGCTTCCGCGCCGCCACGCCCCGGCCACCGTCCGGCTCAAGGAATTGATCGCCACCCGGCTCGGCCGGCCGCGGATGCTCTTCTGCCACCGGCGCGTGCCCAGCGCCGCGGCCTCCGCGACGGCCCCGGCCCGCGACCGCACCAGCGAAGCCCGCGACCTGATGGAGCTCGTCGACTGGTGTCGCTACGTGGCCGGCGTCGAGCCGACGAGCGTCGTGGCGGTGCGGCATGCCGAGGCCCCCGGTGGCGCCGCCGACGACTACCAGATGATGAGCCTCGACTTCTCCCCCACCGATCGTCCCGGCGACGGCGTGCTCGCCCAGATCAGCTGCGGCTACTACATGCCGCGCTGCTGGGAGGAGGCCGTCAACTTCCGTCCCCCGGCCGCGCTCCAGGCCGCCTGCGAGCAGGGCATCGCCTTCATCGACCTGCCCGCGAACCTGGTCTGGTTCGACACCGCCGGCCGCCACCAGGAGACGCTCGACAGCGAGCGGCCGATCGAGGAGCAGATGCTGCTCCAGTTTCACCGCAAGGTCACGAGCCTCGTGCGGCAGGTGAGCGGCCTCGACGACACGCTCTGCGCCCTGCGGGTCGTGCAGGCCGCCGCCGCGAGCCAGGCGGAGGGGCGCCGGATCAGGCTCGACGCCGTCGGTTGCGGAACGGTCGGCGAGCGCGGTCTCCCATGAACGGGGTTCGATCAGCCATGTCAGCGATGGAGGCGAGGACCATGGGCAGGAAAATCAGGGTGCGGAACGCCGGCTGGCATTCGAAGTCCGGCCGCGCATCCGGCATCTCGGCCGCACTCGTGATGATCTCGATCGCCTGGGCTGTCGGCGCCGCCCGCAGTCACGGCGGGGCGGCGGACCACCCGAGCACGCTCCGCGTGGAGAACGTCCGCTTCACGCCCCGCGACGCCACGACCGCGACGATCACGTTCGACATCGGCTGGGAGCATTCCTGGCGGCACGAGTCGAACCACGATGCGGCCTGGGTGTTCTTCAAGGTCCGGCCGGAAGGGGCGGCGGAGTGGCGGCACGTCCGGCTGGCGGCCGACCGGGTGCTGAACCCGACCGGCTACGGCCAGGCCGCCGACGGAACGCGGCTCGACCTCATCGTGCCCGACGGTGCCGACGGCTTCACGGGCCTGCTCGCGCGTCGCGCTGCCTACGGTCTCGGCAGGGTGACGGCGAAGGACGTGACCGCCGTCTGCGACCGCGGCTCCGTCCCGGGATTCACTCCCGACACGAAGGTCGAGATCCGCGGCTTCGGGATCGACATGGTGTTCGTCCCCGCCGGACCCTTCGAACTCGGCGGCGGCACGTCACCGAACCGTTTCTATCGTGTCAACGACACGGCCGATTCGAGCCAGCCCTTTCGGGTCACCGGGCCCGGCGCGATTCCAACCGGGCAACAGCCGGGCCGGCTCTGGGCGCGACGCGGCTGTCAGCCGGAGGATGGCGGCGAGATTCCGGCTGCCTTTCCCAACGGCTACGCGGCCATCTACTGCATGAAGAAGTGCATCACGGGGTTCCAATACGCCGGCCTGCTCAACACGCTCCCCCCGGCCCGGGCGGAGGCGCGCTCTCCCCCCGATGCCCAGCGGATGGCCCGCTCCGAAACGGGCGGCAACGTGA
Source organism: Planctomycetia bacterium (assembly GCA_014192425.1). Taxonomy (NCBI): domain Bacteria; kingdom Pseudomonadati; phylum Planctomycetota; class Planctomycetia; species Planctomycetia bacterium. The sequence continues at coordinate 101,556 of BJHK01000009.1, forward strand.
CGTACCGCGCCACCTCCGACGGCGACGGCCACATCAACCTCTCCGGCCTGTCCTGGGCCGACGGTGCCACGTTCGCGGCCTGGGCCGGCCTGCGACCGATGACCGAACTGGAGTACGAGAAGATCACCCGCGGCCCGATCGCCACCGGCTGGGACACCGGTGACTCGCTCGATCATCCCTCGTTCTGGGGCGTGACCAACATGAACGGCTGGCGGTCTCCGGTCGAGCGGCCGGTGACGGTCGCCAACGCCACCGGGCGGCGCTTCCAGGGGACGCACGGCCTCGGCACGACGACGCTGCCGGCCGACTGGCCGCAGGAGGATGCCGTCGGCACCGGGTTCCGCGGCGGTCACGGCGAGAGTGGTAATCCCTCCTACCGCCGGCGGGCCGACACGGTGGCGACGGACAGGCAGGGGAACTATTGGCGCGGCGTGCGCACGGCGCCGTCAGGTGTCGGACTCTGACCGCAATCAGCCTGCCGAGGACGACCAGCCTGTCAGCAGGCGCACTCTGGGCGACCTGGGCATGATGCAATCCGTCCCGACCGGACACGCGGCTGGTGAAGCCGCGGCGACTCTGCCGATAGGAGCGAAAGCGGGCCGACGCACGCGGCCCCCTTTCCCTCCAGAGGCCCGGCGACGATGCGCACTTTGCGGACCTGTCCCCTGCTCGACCGTCCATCCGCCTCCATCGGACTCGATGCCGCCCCGGCCCCGTGGGACCTGCGACGCTGCGCGGAGACGGGGTTCGTGTACCTCGCCAACCCGCCCGATCAGCACCTGTTTCGCGACGAGTTCGCCTGGGAGGTGACGCACGAGCGCGAGGCGAACCGGCGCCGCCGGCGCGAGCCCCTGCTCCACGCGCTGAGCGTCTGGACGAAGACGGTCCGCCACCGGCTGCTGCGCCGCGACAAGGTCGCGGTGCTGGCCGCCGATCTCCTGCGCACGGCGGCCCGCGATGTGCCCGGACCGCTGCGGTTGGTGGACGTGGGCTGCGGCGAGGGAACGTTGGCGCTGCGCGTCGCCGACCGGCTCGCGCCGGCCGTGGCCGAACGTCTGGAGCCGGTCGGCATCGAACTCTCGAACGTTCTCGCGCACCGTGCCGATCGCAAGCTCCGCACCCACGGCGGCCGCTGCATCCATGCCACCGGCATCGAGGGGCTCACCGACCTCGAACGTTCCAGCGTGCAGGTGATCGTGCTGTCGTGCATCCTCGAACACGAGATCGCGCCGCTCCCGTTGCTGCGCAACTGCCGCGCCTGCCTCGCCGCCGACGGCCGGATGATCGTCAAGGTGCCGAACTACGCCTGCCTTGCCCGCCACGTGCGCGGCCGACGCTGGTGCGGCTATCGCTGGCCGGACCACGTCAACTACTTCACGCCCGCCACGCTCGCCGCGACGGCCCGGGCGGCAGGCCTGCGGGTCGTCCGCATGAGCCTCATGGACCGCAATCCGATCAGTGACTCGCTCTACGCCGTGCTCGGCCGCGACCCGGCGGCAGTCATAGCCGACAAGGAGCCGTGGGCACTGCGACTGGCGGCCTGACGAGGCGTGCCAAGCGGTACGCCGATTGCTCCCCTTCACTTCCCGGGATGCCTCCGTCACGCGGCCGCGGCCGCGGTGCAGCGGGCCTGTCCCGGGAGAAACCTGCCATGCACTCCCGACGGTTCAGGCTGCCGTTCACCCGGCAGCCCGCCGCCGGGCCGAGTGGGACGGCAGCGGCACGGTCTCGTTCGGCTTCGACGCCTGCACCGTCGCGACCGGCAGGACGGCCGCCCAGGCGGCTGGCCGCGGCCTTCGCCTCGGTCGAGACCTTCAACCGCACCGTCCGGCAGCGCCGCGGTGTATGATCGAAACGGGTCGACGGACCGCGGACCACGGGCAGTCGGAACCGATCGCACGGCGGCCCGTACGCCGCCAGCACCTGCACCGCGGAGGCTCCCAGCATGGCATTCGACCGGTCATCCTGGCCCGCGCAGTCCGGCGGTCGGCGCGACGCGATCGCCGCCGAGATCGACGCCGAGGCGGCCTCCTTTTGGCAGGCCGCCGTCACCCGGCTGGCCCGCGAGATCAACCTCGGCTGGTGGCTCGCCGGCTGGCTCCCCTGGGCGGTCGCCGTCGGGCTCGTCGGCACGTTCGCCATGCTCTACACGCGGCTCCGCGGCGGTCACCCCGGCCTCGTCTGGACGGGCATCGCCCTCGCGCTCGCCGCCGGCGCGATCGTCGCCTGGCGGCGCAGCCGTGATCGGTTCGAGACCGCGGCCTCGGCCCGCGTCCGGCTGGAGGAGGCGCTCGGCCTCAAGGCGCGGCTCACCGCGGCGAGCGCCGGCGTCGGCTCGTGGCCCGATCGCCCCGCGCCGGACGGCCTCGTCTGGCCGGTCCGCTGGCGCTGGCAGCGGCCCGCCGCCTGGGCGGCCGTCGTCGCAGCGCTCCTCGTGATCGCGGCCCGCCTGCCGGTCGCCGACGCGCGATCCGCCCGCAGGCACGCCATCGAGCGGCCGACCGACGCCCGGGTCGTCGATTCCTGGCTCGACGAACTTGCCCGCGAGCAGGCGGTGGACGAGCGGTCGATCGAGCGGGTCCGGCAGCGAATCGCCGAACTGATGGAGCGACCCGACGACAAGTGGTACGAGCATGCGAGCCTGGAGGCCGCCGGCACGCTCAAGGAGCAGACCGCGGCCGACCTGCGCGAGCTCGCCGAAAACCTCGCCAAGGCGGAGCAGGCCGCCGCGAAGCTCCGCGAGATGACCGACGCCGTGCCGCAGAAGCTCCGCGAGGCGCTCGCCAAGGATCTGAAGCTGGCGGCGCTGGCCCTCGAACTGGGTGACTTCAGGCCGCCGGCCGACCTCGCGGAAATGCTCCGCGGCATCCAGGGCCGCGACCTCGGCCGTCTGACGCCGGGTGAATGCCGCGGCCTGTGCAAGAAACTCAAGGAAAACCGCGAGTCGCTCCGCAAGGCGCTGGCCGAGTCGCCCGAGTTCGCCCTCGACGGTGTCGCGATGCTCGGCGAGGACGGTGTCGCGATGCCCGGCGAGGGGGGCGTCCAGCGCGGCCGCGGCGACGCCGAACTCACGCTCGGTGCAGAGAACGACCTCGGCACGAAACGCAAGGAGCGGGTCACGCAGCCGCTCGATCCGGAGCGGGCCGCCCCCGACGAGCTGCTGGCGGTGGTCGAAGGGGAACACGAGATCGACAAGGAGGCCTACACCGGACCGCAGGCGGGAGGCACGGCAAAGAAGGGAGACGGCGGCAGCGCGGTGCAGGTGGACAATCTCTTGCCGGGCGAGCAGGCCGCCGTCCGCCGATTCTTCACGGAGTGATCGATCCATGAAGGGGATGACCGACGCCGATCCCACCCGCAGCCGGGCCATGTCGCGCCGGCTGTACTGGATCGCCGCCGGCGTGTTTGCCGTGCTGGTGGCGACGCTCCTCTGGGGCCTGTTCGGCCCTGAGCCGCCGATCCGGGTTGCCCGCGAGACGACGTACCTCACCGCGCCCCTCGCCGCTGACGGCCTGCCCGACTACGAGGCCGCCTGGCTCGCCACGCTCGGCCCCGCGCCGCCCCCCGAGGAAAACGCCGCGGTCCTCCTCCTGCAAACCTGCTGGCCGTTGCTCGAGAACGGTGCGACCGACCTGCCCGCGGTCTGCAAGGCGCTCGGCATCCCGGACGTGCCGCCGGCCGAATCGCTCGTGCTCTATCCGCCGCGGGATCCTGCGTCCGGAGTGACCGACGCGATGCTGGAGACGGCCGAGCAGTGGCCCTGGACGACGGAAGAGGTGCCGGTCGTCGCGGCCTGGCTCGCGAAGAACGAACGACTCATCGGCCGGCTCGTCGAGGCCGCGGACCGGCCGCGGTACTGGCTGCCGAGTCCGAGCTTTCTCGACGGCACGCCGGATCCGCTATGGACCATCACGCTGCCCGACATCCAAGCGCATCGTGGGGTGGCACGGGTCCTCGGCTATCGGGCCCGGTGGCACCTCGGCGAAAACCGGCCCGCGGCGGCGTGGCGCGACGTCCGCGCGATCCACCGTCTCTCCCGGCTGCTCGCGCCGCCGGGCCGCGGGCCGCAGTGCGTGATGACGCAGCTGGTCGCCATCGCCGTCGATGCGAACGCCAACGATGCGACGCGGCTGGTGCTCGCGACGCCCGACCTGCCGGCGGACCTGCTCGCGACGATCCGTCGGGATATGGAATCGCTCGGGCCGACCGTCGCGGTCAGCGACGGCATGGCCGGCGAGCGGCTCCTTGGTGTCGATATGGTGGTTGGGGCGGCCCGCCGCACGGCTGGTGGCCGCACCGGCCGTGCGAAGCTGTTCGCCGATCTCACCGGCGTTCGGATCACCTCGACCTCGGGCATCAGCCGAATCGGCGGCGGAGAACCGGTCCTGCTGACGAGCCTCGATTGGAACCTCGTCCTCGAACGGTTCAATCTCTTCCACGACGACGCGGAGGCCGCCTGTCGGCTGCCGACCCACCAGGACCGCAAGGCGGCCGCCGACAAGGTGACCGCCGACCTCAGGAGTCGCACGGCGGCTCGAAGCGGCTGGACGTGGGCTGCGATCGGCGACGGGTTTTTGAGTGTGTGCAGCCGCGGGCACCGCAGCGAGCGGCTCGCCGACCGGTTTTTGGCCCTGCTGGCGGCGAGGAACTTAACGTGGATGGACGCGTCAACCCACGGCGACGCCCAGTTCGCGCTCACGAAGACCGCCGCGGCCCTCGCCGCCTGGCACGCCGACCGCGGGCCCGACAGCCCCCCCTACCCCGAGCGGCTCGACGACCTCGTCCCCCGGTATCTCGCCGCGGTGCCGGTCGATCCGTTTACGGACAAGCCGTTCATCTACGAGCGCCGGGGAGACGGCTACCTCGTGGCGAGCGTGGGCATGAACGGCGTCTACGACGGCGGCGACGACATGTCGGGGTGGATCGTGCGCGGCGAGTGGCAGGAGCGGAAGCAGGATGTGGACCACCGATCCGCGGACGTCGTCGTGCGGATGCCGATCCCGCCACGGAAGCCGGCCGATCGCTGACCCGGGCCCCGATCGGCCCGCCGACGCCCCGCCCGAACGCTGCCCCGGCGATCGGGGAAGAGTTGCCTTGACTGCCGACGCTCGCGCCTCCGACCGCGGCCGGAGGCGATCCCAGCGCAGGAGCGCCGTCGGCGCCGCCACGCTTCACTGACACACGGCTCGGCTCCTCCACGCGCGCCGGCGACGACAGGGATGGCATGATCATCAGCGGCGAGTGGCAGGAGCGACACGATACTCGGGACATGCAGCCGGCAGTACCGCAGTGCCCTGATCGCCGACACGGTTGAGTCGCTTCTGCTTCCCGGAATGCGGGGTGTCGACGACGCCACGACACGGTGCCGCGCAGTGACGACCCTCACCCGCACCGCCGCGGCGCTGGCCGCCTGGCGGGCCGATCAGCCGGCCGGTTCGCCCGCCTACCCCGAACGCTTCGACGACCTCGTGCCCCGGTATCTGCCGGCCGTGCCCGTCGATCCCTTCGCCGACACGCCGCTGATCTACGAGCGTCGCGGCGACGGCTACCTACTGGCGAGCGTCGGCCAGAATGGCGTCTACGACGGCGGCGACGACATGACCGGCGACATCATCGGCGGCGAGTGGCAGGAACAGACCCGAAACATGCCGGAGGAAAAATACGACCTCCTCGTCCGCATGCCGGTTCCTGCCCGCAAGGCCGCCGACCGCTGACGCCGGAAAAAAACCGGCCCGCATTGCTTCGCCTGTCGCTGGCCCGCCCTCATGCTCGAGAAGGGAGTGCGGTTCGCCGGGTATACTTTCGCCCATGCTTCTGTATCTCGACATGTGCTGCCTCAAACGCCCGCTCGACGATCAGTCGCAGCCACGGGTGCGGCTGGAATCCGAGGCCGTGCTGGGGCTGCTCGCCGCCGAGTCCGCGGACCTGCGATTCGTGCGGTCCCAGGCGCTGTGGCTGGAAAACTCGCAAAATCCGCTGCCGTCGCGGGCCGCCCGAGTGGCCCGCTGGCTGGGAACACCCGCGCCGATTCCCGATGCCGCGGCGCTCGCGGCCCGCACCGCGCGCCTGATCGCTGCGGGGTTCGGCAATTTCGACGCGCTGCATATCGCCAGTGCCGAGGCCGCCGGTGCCGACTGCCTGGCAACGTGTGACGACAGGCTCAACGCCGCCGCGCGGCGGGCCGGCACCGACGTTCGCGTGCGTGTCGCGAATGTGGTCGATGTGGCCAGGGGGATGATGCCGTGAACCACGAACTGCTCGCCCCGGCGGAACTTCGGCTGCGGGGCTTCGATGCCCTGGTCGATGCCCTGGGCTGGGTGAACGCCGTTCGCTTCGTGCAGCAGTACGAAACGAGCCGGCTCGACTACACGGCCGAACGCGACCGGATTCTCCCGCCGTGGGATGCGGCGGAACTCGTGCGGCGGCTCGAGGAACGGCCCGCCGACGCATCGCCCGACCGCTGACGCGACGATCACGGAACAGGTGCCATGCCTGCCGACGCTCGAGACAGCAGCCGCGACTGGCGGCGATCCCTGCGGCGGATCGCCGTCGGCGTCGTCGTCCTCTTCGTCGCCACGCTCCTCTGGGGCCTGTTCGGCCCCGAGCCGCCGATCCGGGTCGCCCGTGAGACGACGTTCCTCACCGCGCCGCTCGCCACCGACGGCCTCCCCGACTACGAGGCCGGGCTGCTCGCCATGGCCGGGCCAGCCCCGGCACCCGAAGACAATGCCGCGGTCGAACTGCTTCAGGTGATGTGGCCACTGGGGATCGACGCCACAGACCTGCCGGCCGTCTGCAAGGCGCTCGGGATACCCGACACCCCGCCGGCCGATCCGCTCGTCGCGCCGACCGACGATCCCGCCGGCAAAGTCTCCGACGACGTCTTCACCGCGACGTACACCAATCCCTGGACGACCGCCGAACATCCCGACATGGCGGCCTGGCTCATGCGGCACGAGGGGGCGATCGATCGCCTCGTCGCGGCGGCCGACCGGCCCCGGTTCTGGCTGCCGATCTCGTCGCTGCTCGATGGCAGGCCCGCGATGCTCTTCGAGATGACACTGGAGCCGCTACAGCACCTCCGGTGGCTGTCACAGTTCGTGCACGCCCGCGCGCTGTTGCACGTGGGCGAAGGCCGGCATGCCGCGGCCTGGCGGGACATCCGCGCCGTGCATCGGCTCGGCCGGCTGAGCGTGGCGCGCGAGTCGGGCCCGCAGCCGTTCATGGGGCAGCTCGTCGCGATCGCCCTCATGGCGCACGCGGAGAAGATCACGACCAGGCACCTGCTCGGCTCCCCCACGCTGCCCCCCGACGTCCTGGCAGCCATCCGCCATGAACTCGATGCGGGGCCGACGCTGCCAGAATCTGCCGATGCGCTCGTTTACGAGCGGCTCCACTGCGTGGACGCCGTCATCTGGATCGCCAGCCGCGTGCCCGGTGGTCGCCTGGCGCGCGCTCGAGCGACCAATGACGCGAGCGGTTCGACCGTATTGTCCCTGGTGTCCGCAACGGGCATCGACTGGAATCTCGTGCTCCAGCGGCTCAACACGTCCTACGACGATGTCGAGGCCGCCCTGAGGCTGCCGACCTATGCGGAGCAGCGGGCCGCTTTGGGTCGCCTCACGCCGCCAACCGCGTCCGCTCGTTCATCGTCATCTGGCTGGCGGGCCACCGGCGACACGATACTCGGGACATGTAGCCGGCAGTACCGCAGTGCCCTGATCGCCGACACGGTTGAGTCGCTTCTGCTTCCCGGAATGCGGGGTGTCGACGACGCCACGACACGGTGCCGCGCAGTGACGACCCTCACCCGCACCGCCGCGGCGCTGGCCGCCTGGCGGGCCGACCAGCCGGCCGGTTTGCCCGCCTACCCCGAACGGCTCGACGAACTCGTGCCCCGTTACCTGCCGGCCGTCCCAATCGATCCCTTCGCCGACACGCCGCTGATCTACGAGCGTCGCGGCGACGGCTACCTACTGGCGAGCGTCGGCCAGAATGGCGTCTACGACGGCGGCGACGACATGACCGGCGACATCGGCGGCGGCGAGTGGCAGGAGCAGACACGCGAGGTGCCGCGGGAAAAGTCCGACCTCGTCGTCCGCATGCCGGTCCCCCAACGACCCGCACCACAGCCTCCGGCCGAACCGGCCCCGTAGGTTGTCGGCCGCGGGCCGGGTGGTATTCTGCCCCTGTCTCACGGCCTCTGCCCTGCCCCGCCTCCCCCGAGCCGCCCGATGACGCTGCCCGCCTCCGGCCTCACCCCGATCACCGAGCAGCAGGCCGGGTTCGCCGCCGAGGCGATCGACGGCCTCGCCAAGGCGCTCGGCAAGGTGCTCTTCGGCCAGGACCAGCTCATCGAGATGGTGATCGTCGGCCTGCTGGCCCGCGGCCACATCCTCCTCGAGGGGCTTCCGGGGCTCGGCAAGACGGAGCTCGTCAAGGGGCTTTCAAAAGCCCTCGCGCTGACGAGCAAGCGGGTGCAGTTCACCCCGGACCTGCTCCCCGGCGACATCACCGGCAACCCGGTGCTCGAGGAGGTGGACGGCCGGCGGAAGTTCGTCTTCCAGCCCGGGCCGGTGTTCGCCAACATCCTCCTTGCCGACGAGATCAACCGGGCGAGCCCCAAGACGCAGTCGGCGATGCTGGAGGCGATGCAGGAGCGCAGGGTGACCGTGATGGGGCAGACCCACCCGCTCCCCGCGCCGTTCTTCGTCCTCGCCACGCAGAACCCGATCGAGCTCGAGGGCACCTACCCGCTCCCCGAGGCCCAGCTCGACCGGTTTCTCTTCAAGCTCGACGTCCGCACGAACGACGTCGCCACGCTCGAACAGATCGTGCTCAACCGCGAGATCGGCGTCGAGCCTCACGTGCCGACCGTGATGGACGCCGCGACCCTGGACAAACTCCTCGACCAGGTCCGCCGGGTCTACATGCCTCCCACCGTGGCCAACTTCATCGCCCGGCTCGTGCAGGCGACGCACCCGGGTGGGCCGCATGCCGCGGGCGTCAAGTTCGGGGCCTCGCCGCGGGCGGCGCTGGCCCTGGCGGCGGCCGCCAAGGCCCGGGCGCTCCGCGACCGGCGGATCAACGCCGCCTACGAGGACGTCCGGGCCATCGCCGCGCCGGTCCTGCGGCACCGCGTCGTCCTCGACTACGGCGCGAAACTGGAGGGGCTGACCACCGACGCGCTCGTGGCCCGGCTGCTGGCCGAGGTGCCGGCCCAGGACAAGGCCCTCCCCTCGAGCCTCGCAGCCGCCAAGGTCTGAACATGCACGTGCATCCGGAAGGACGATTCGGCCCGCAGCGGCGACCGATCCTTGCGGCCATCCTCGTGGCGGCGGCGGCCTGCGGCCCGGCGACAGGCCGCGCCGAGATCGAGACCATCGCCACCGAGCCCGGCAGCCGCATTTCGATCGAGGTCGAGGGCTGGACCGGCCTGCGGTCGGCGGTCGGCGGCCGCGACGTCGGCCTGCTCCCCATCACAGTCACGATCGGCAACGGCAGTGATTCCGATCACGTCTGGACCATCGCGGCGACGGGCGACATGGGGGATCGCGGGTTCCTCCCCCGGACGCGGATCGCCGTCCCAGCCGGAGCGAAGGGGAAGACGACGCTCCACGTCGGCACGCAGCCGGGCTTGGCGCCGTACACCTCGTTCGCGGTGTCCGGACCGGGCGTCTCCAGCGGGCAATTCTACGTGGACGGACGGACCGCGCAGGCAAGCGGCGGGGGTGGCACGAATCCCCTGACGTGCGGACTCAGCAAGGGCGTGCAGGCCGCGGCGGGCGATCCGTTCAAGAAGTACGGCCCACCGGGGCAGCCGCTCGACATGGCGACAGCCCCCGAGGACTGGCGCGGCTGGTCGGCGTTTCGCAATGTCATGCTCACCGAGGCGGAATGGCGAACGCTCCCCGGCGCCGCCAGGAAGGCGCTGCTCGACTGGGCCAGCACCGGCGGGCGGGCCGGCGTGCTCGCCGCCAAGGGGGAGAAGCCGTGGCTCGACGACCTGCCTCCGCCGGGCCCCGACGGGCGGCGCCGGACCGGTGCCGGTGAGATCGTCGTCATCGAATGGGATGGCAAGACCATCGCGGCGGCCGCCGTGGACAGGTTCCTCGCCGACACGACCGGCACGACGATCGAAAAACTGACCGCGGACTACGCTCCCGGTTCGTCCGGCACGCCGTACGCCATGCGCGGCCGTGCCGCCACCGGCGGCGCCGCCGGATGGGAGGTCGGCTTCGGCAGGCTGGCGGGCATCTTCGGCCCGCGGTCGCTGCCGGTGGGCTGGATCCTCGGGTTCCTCAGCGTCTTCGCGATCGTCGCCGGTCCCGTCAACGTGCTCGTGCTGGCGCGAGACCGCCGATCGCGGATGTTCTGGACGACGCCCGCCATCTCCCTCGTCGCCACGGCGTTCCTCCTCGGGCTGATGTTCCTCCGCGACGGCGTCGGCGGCGTCGGTGCGCGGCGGGTCCTCTGCCTGCTCGCGCCCCACCACAAGGGGCTGGCCCTGATCCAGGAGCAGTTCAGCCGCACCGGCGTGCTCCTCGGCTCGTCGTTCCCGATCGCCGAGCCGTCCTGGCTGCTCCCCCTCGATGACGGCGGCGCCGGCCGACTTCTCGAGGTGGACGAGCAGGTGCGTCAAGGCGACTGGTTCCGCAGCCGGTCCGACCAGGCGTTCCTGGCCACCGCCGTCCGTCCCTCGCGGGCCCGGATCGAACTGGCCGACGTGAACGGCAAGCCGGCGGTCATCTCCAGCGTCGACGTGCCGCTCGACACACTGTTCGTGATCGACGACGAGGGGCGGCACTGGATGGCGACGGACGTCGGCACGGGGGAGAAAAAACCGCTCACGCCGAGCGACGCCGACGCCTTCCAGAAGTTCTTCACGTCGCTCCGCGAGGATGCCGGCCCGGTGCGGCGCACGGCGATCGAACGCCTCAAGGACCTCCGCGGCTATGCCTACGCCTCGACCCGCGGCGGCCTGGGCAAACTTCCCGTGCAGACGCTCCCCGCGATCCGCTGGACCGACGAGCGGGCCGACTTCATCGGCCCGCTGACGAGGACCGCGCCATGAGCGACGCCGCGTCCCCCGCCGCCGCGCCGCCGCCCCTGCCCCCCGCAGCAGACACCCTCGTCGAGGTCACCGGGCTCAACCGCGTCTTCGACAGCGTGCATGCCGTGCAGGACCTGTCGTTCTCGATCCGCCGTGGGGCCGTGGTCGGCTTCATCGGCGCCAACGGCGCCGGCAAGACGACGACGATGCGGATCATGGCCACGCTCGACGAGCCGACGTCGGGGTCGGTCGTCGTGGACGGCCTCGACGTCGTCGAGGAGCCGGCCCGGGTCCGCCGGCTCGTCGGCTGGATGCCCGACGCCTTCGGCACCTACCCGAACATGACCGTCTTCGAATATCTCGACTTCTTCGCCCGCTCCTACGGATTCTCGCGGCAGGAGCGGCGCAGCCGGGTCGAGGAGGTGATGGACTTCGCCGACCTGACGCCGCTCGCCGACCGGCAGATGGGAAAACTCAGCAAGGGGATGGGGCAGCGGCTCTGCTTCGGGCGGATGCTCATCCCCGACCCGGCGTTCATGATCCTCGACGAGCCGGCGGCCGGCCTCGACCCCAAGGCGCGGCTGGAGTTCAAGAACCTCGTCCGGCTCCTCGCCGCCCGCGGCAAGACGCTCTTCATCTCCAGCCACATCCTCAGCGAGCTGGGGGAGATGTGCGACTCGCTCCTGTTCATCGACGGCGGCCGGCTCGTGTTCCACGGCGACGCCGACGACCTCAAGCACGGTACGACCGACGCCGGCCAGGGGGAGGAGATGGCGGTGCTCGTCACCGTCGCCGGCCCGACCGGTCCGCTCCTCGAGTGGGCCGAGATGACGCAGGGCTGGCGGGTGGTCGAGGAGCGCCGCGACGGCGCCCGGCTGGCCTGCACGGGGAGCGACGCCGCCCTGCTCGCCGACGGCCTGCGCCGGCTGGTGGCCGCGGGCGTGCAGGTCGTCGAGTTCCACCGCGAGCAGCGCCGACTGGAAGAAGCATTCGTTGACATGGTGAAGGAACGGCGCTAGCCGACGGCTCTCATGGCGGGACCACGGAATTGCGCGCGATCGCCATGAACGACTCTTTCCCCATGGTCCGGCTGCGGGGCGGCATGAGTTCGCTCGCTGACACGCTCGCGATCCTCACGCCGACCCCTCCGCCTCGCTCGAAGGCCGCCACGCAATGCACTCGCCAGGTCGCGGGTGGCCGTCGGCTGTAGTTCTGCAGGGGTGGAGTGAGAGGCATGGCAGGGGTGATGGGCATGTCGAGCGCCGAAACGAACGTCCGGTTCCCGCCGCGCGAAACGACGTGGCCGGGCGACGACTTTCCCACCTGGCTGCCGCCGATGCTCGTCAAGGAACTCCGCCAGGGAGTCCAGTCCGGGGTCTTCTTCTGGACGTTCCTGATCCTCCAGGGGGCGATGTTCCTGCTGTGTTCGGTGTTCGTTCTGAACGGCGCCGAGGGACGCGATGAACAGGCGGCATTCGCGTTTTTCTTCTGGACGGCCGCGGTGGCGACGATCGCGGTGGTCGTGCCGCTCCGCGGCCTGGGCGGAATCGCGGGCGAGCGACGTGGCAACGGGCTCGACCTGCTCCAGGTCACCCGGCTCTCGGCCACGCGGATCGTGACGGGCAAGTGGTTGGCGATCATCGCCCAGTCGGCCCTCATCGCCGTGACGCTCCTGCCCTACGTCGTCCTGCGCTACTTTTTCGGCGGCGTGGACGTGCTCGAGCAGATCGAGATCCTCGGCTGGATCGTCGTGATCGGAGCCGTGGTCGCCGCGGCGGCGCTCGCCCTCTCCACCCTGCCGCTCTGGCTGCGGATCGGGATCGTGGTCCTCGTCGGAGGCATGCTGCTGCCGGTGATCGCCGCAATCATCGATGACGGAATCCCGCGATGGTTCGGCAGACTCGTGCTGTCCCCGGCGACGAAAGGGGCCATCCTCGCGATCCTCGCGGTGCATGCCCTCGCCTTCCTCGAATTCGCCGCCTCCCGGATCGCGCCGCCCGCCGAGAACCATGCCGGGCGGAAGCGGCTCCTCGCCCTCGCCGTGGCCGCGGCCTGGCCGATCACGGGCTGGCTCGGCACGCAGCAGGCGGCGCTGGGCACGTTCCTCGCGACCGCGCCCCTGCTCATCTGCTACGCCGTCGGCACGATCGTCGACGTGCCGAGCCGCGTGCCCACGCTGTTCGCGCCGTTTCGCCGCCTCGGTCGGGCCGGCCGGTTGGCCGCCGCCACGTTCACCCCGGGCTGGGCGACGGGGATTCCTTTTCTTGCGCTCCTCGCCACGACATGCCTGGCTGGCTGGCTCGGCTTCGTGCACCGCTTCCTGCCGGCGCGGGCCGAGCCGCCGGCGCTGGCCGCGGCGGTCCTCGTCATCGCCACCGTCGTCTACCCGCTGCCGTTCGTGGTCTGCTTGAGCCGGCTCGGTCAGCGTTTGCTGGTCGTCCTGCTCGTGCAGCTCGTCTGCTTCCTGAGCTTCATTCTTGCCAACGTGGCGAAGCCGTTCGGCACGCCGTGGCCCGACTACTCGTGGGGCTGGTTCGCCACGCTCCCCTTCCCGCTCGGGGCGGCATGCAGCCTCGCGGCCATCGCGGAGCGGACGTCGTCGCCGACGCGGCTGGCCGACATCGCCCCGACGTTCGCCCAGGCCGGGCTGGCCGTGCTCTGCGTGGCACTCGCGGCCGTGGTCCGCCCCTGGCTGCGCGAAATCGGCATCGGCGGTGATCTCGTGCGCGGCAGACGTCGCGACGGCCGGCCGCTCGAGACGGCCTTGGCTGACGCCTCCCTGCCCCGCGTCATGCGTGAGCGGCCGGCCGCCCCGGCCAGGCCGTGGCGCTGGTCGGGAGACGACTTCCCCGGCTGGCTGCCGGCGATGCTCGTCCGCGAACTCCGCCAGGGCGTGCAGTCGGGCTTCTTCATCTGGACGTTCATCGGCATCCAGGCAGCGATGTTCGTCCTCATGGCCTGGGCCGCGAGCGTCCTCGGCCCCGGATCGAACCGGGTCGTCGCCACCGACATTGTCCGCTGGTTCTGGGTGACGATGGCGGGAGTCATCGGCATCGTGCTCCCGCTGCGCGGCCTGGCGGCCGTGAGCAGCGAGCGGGCGGGCAACAACCTCGACCTCGTCCGCCTCAGCCGGCTGTCGGCCACGCGGATCATCGTCGGCAAGTGGCTGGCGATCGCCGCCCAGGGTCTGCTCGTGGCCACGGCGCTCCTCCCCTACCTCGTGCTTCGCTACTTCTTCGGCGGCGTGAACGTGCTCGGTGAACTGGGGGCCTTCGGCTGGATCGTGATCGTGTCGCTCGCGGTGGCGGCCGCGGCGCTCGCGGTCTCGACCCTGCCGGGGTGGGTGCGAATCGGCATCGGCGTGCTCCTGGCGGTCGTCGGGTTCGTGCCTGCCGTGGCAATCTTCAATGACGTATCCCGGACCGGCGGCACCGGCATGCCGAACCTGGACACGGCCGAGCAGCTCGGTGTCATCGCGATCCTCGCGGCCTACACGCTGGCCCTCCTCGAGTACGCCGCCGCCCGGATCGCGGCCCCCGCCGAGAACCACGCCGGCCGCAAGCGGCTCCTCGCCCTCGTCATCGCCGCGGCGTGGGTCGTGATGGGCTGCCTGGGCTCGTCTGGGGGCTTCGGCTGGACGGCCGCCACGACCGGCCCGCTGCTCCTCTGCTTCGCGATCGGGGCGCTGGTCGAGCCGCCGCTGCCAATCGCCGCGCTCCATCACCCGTTCGGCCGGTTCGGGGCGTTCGGCCGCCTCGCGGCCGCCCTGTTCACGCCTGGTTGGGCGACGGGGCTCCCGTTCGTGGCGATTCTCGCCGGGCTGTGCATGACGGGCTGGCTGACGTTCTTCGCGCGGATGATCGCCGGCGGGGTTCCCGGTTTTCGCGACGAGGATTTCACGGACGCCCTCACGCTCGGCCTTCTCGTCGTCGCGACGATCCTCTACCCGCTGCCGTTTCTCGTCCGGCTGCCGGCGTTGGTGACGAGGGGTGACGGCCGCAGCATCGCGCAGATCGCCGGCCGCGGCGGCAGCCTCATCATCTACGGACTCGTGCAACTGGCCTGCCTGCTCGTCTTCGTCTACGCGATGGCCGTGAACGGCTGGACGGATCGCATGGGCTGGCTGTTCACGCTCCCGTTCCCGCTGGCGGCCCTGTGCGCCTATCCGGGGGTCTTCGAGCGTCACTCCAGGCTCGGCACGCTCACGCGCTTCGACCCTTCCTGGGCGTTCATCGCCGCCGCCGTTCTCACCACGCTCGTCGGCCTGCTCGTCGTCGCCGCCCCGTGGTGCCGCGCGATGCGGGCGACCCAGCGGCTGTCGAGAGCGGCCAGACGCCTACCGTCCAACCGGTGACACAGTCATGGCTTCTCGGCCACAACCTTTCCATCTCGCCAGACATACACCGGCGTCCCGTGCATGCGGGCAATTCGTCGGGCGGTTCGCGCCGCGCGCCGCAACGCTCGGCCGACCGCTGCCGCAAATTCAGCAGATGTCTGCGGAGAAGACCGGGCGACCGACCGCGTCGCCGCCGCCGTCTTTTTTCGCGCTTTTTTCACGGCGATTGCTCCAGCAACCGGGGAGCCGATCCGGAATTATCGTACACCGCCCACGCATCCATGAGCGGCCGATACGCCGTTTGAAAATGTGCCCACCCGCGGGCGAACCGGCGGCGGACGGCAGCGGCCGGCACGTCGTGTCCCCCCTGCCGGACCCGGGCTGCTATGCGACGCAGCGCCACGCCAGGCGACGACAGCCGCAAAAAGATCATCTCCAGCCGGTATCCGGCGGCTTTCCACCGGCGCAGGCGGGCCAGATGCATCCGACCGCTGAGCGTCGTCTCGAAAGCGAACTCTGTGCCTTGGGCGGCCAGCCTTTCGATTTCATTCACGAACAATCGGCCCGCCGCCACGGCCGCTGCCGCAGGTTGCAAGGGGGAAAGACCTGCCGCGAGCAGATCCGCATTGACGAAGTGCAGGACGCCGGCATCGGCTGGAAGATACTCGCGGGCAAAGGTGGTCTTTCCGGCACCATTGGGGCCGGCAATGACGATGCAACGCGGAGCATAGCGACGGTGATTCATGATGGACTCATGATCATACATCGGCGCCATGCATCCGCGCGTCCGACGGCCGGTTTCCCCTACCATGGTTCTTTCAACACGGTCGCCGGCCGAGAGAGCCTGCGGACGCCACCACGAGTCACGACATGAGCACGACGGCGACGCTGCAGGCTTCGGCCGACCAGTCCTGGCGCGGCGACGATTTTCCGCACTGGCTGCCGCCGATGCTCGTCCGCGAGCTGCGTCAGGGCATCCAATCGGGCGTGTTCTTCTGGACGTTCCTCATCCTCCAGTTCGCCCTGCTGCTGTTCGCGCTCTTCGCCCTCCTCGTCCAGGCGGGGACGCCCGATCTCGACGCCGTCCGCGGCTTCGACGGGCTCTTCTGGGGGATCCTCGCGATCGGCCTCGGACTGGTGATGCCGCTCCGCGGCCTGACGGCCGTGGCATCCGAACGCACGGGCAACAACCTCGACCTCGTCCGGCTGACGAAGCTCTCCGCCACGCGGATCGTCATCGGCAAGTGGCTGGCCCTCGTGGCGCAGGTGCTGCTCGTGGCCTCGGCCGTGCTTCCCTACCTCACGGTCCGCTACTTCTTCGGCGGCGTGAACGTCGTCGGCGACCTCGCGACACTCGGCTGGCTGCTCGTCTGGTCGGCCGTCCTCGCCGCCGTCGCCGTCTACTACTCGACGCGGCCGCAGCGGGAGCGGGTCGGTGTCCTGCTGCTGCTCGGCTTCCTCGGTCTCGGCTCGCTGGGCGGCGTGGCCGCGGCGCCGAGGGGTGGCGGCACTGCCTCGCTCTCGTCGGGCACCGGCTGGCTCATGCTCACCATCGCGTCTCTGTACGCGGCCCTGTTCCTCGAGGCCGCCGCGGCGAGCATCGCGCCGCCGGCCGAGAACCACGCCCTGCCCAAGCGGCTTCTCGGCCTCGGCTGCGCGGCGATCATCGCCGGCGTCGGCCTGTGGGGCTCTGCGGCCTGGTTCTGGTCGCTGCTCGGCGTGCTCGGACTGCCCGTGGTGTTCATCACCGTGGCCGCGCTCTGCGAACGGCCCGTCCGGGTGCGGCGCATGCACACGCCGTTCGCCCGCGGCGGCCTGGCCGGCCGGCTCGCCGCGGCGGCGTTCACGCCCGGCTGGGCGACCGGCCTGGTGTTTTTTGTCCTCGCCTTCGCGCTGGTCGCGACGGGCCTGCTCGCCAGGGCGGCGGCCGACAACGCCATGGACAAGACCCTCCCCTTCGTGAGCCTCTCGGCCGCGGCAATCCTGCTTCCGCTGCCGCTGCTGCTGCTCGTACCCCGGCTCAACGCCCGCGGATCGCTGTACGCGGCGGTGCAGTTCCTGTGCATCATCCCCTGGGGCGTGGACCTTGCGGTTCGGGAACTGCCCGGCTTCCGCTCCGAGGGCCTGCTTCCCCTCGTCGCCCTGTTTCCACTGGCCGGCATCCTCCGGCTCCTGCAGCGGGCCCCCGACGGCACACGGCAGACCCTGTTCTACGTCGGCTGCGGGATCACGGTGATCGTCCTCCAGATCGTCCTCCGCCGCTGGCTCAGCGCGATGCGCGAGACGCAGCGGCTCGTTGGCGGGAGACCGCCGGCATGAACCTCCGCGAGATCCACGCCCGGGCCAAGGCGGCGGCGACGGTCGCCCGGCTGCCGCTGCGCAGCGGCCGGTGGGCGGGCACGGCCGGCAACGTCCTCGGCAAGGGGACGGGCAGCTCGATCGACTTCCAGGACCACCGGCAGTACGTGCCCGGCGACGACCCGCGGCACATGAACTGGCAGGCCTACGCCCGCACCGGCCACTACACGATGAAGCTCTACCGCGAGGAGGTGACGCCGCGGATCGACCTCGTCTTCGACACCAGCAGCTCGATGTTTCTCGACGCCGCCAAGGCCGAGCGGGTCTGGGAACTGTTTTATTTTTGCCTGGAGAGCGGCCTGCGGCTCGGCGGCCACCTCAAGCTCTTCCTGCTCGGCCGCGAGACGGGGGACGTGCCCGAAGAGCTCCCGGTGGAGCGGGCGCTGGCCGACGGTTGGCCGGCCGGCTGCGTCGCCGCCGCCCGCGGGGCGAGGCCGGCGACCGTGGCCGAGCCGGCGGGACTTGCCGACCAGCTCGACCGCGTGCCGCTGCGGGCGGGTTCGCTGCGGGTGCTCGTCAGCGACCTCCTCGACCCGTCCGCGCCCAGCCGGGCGACCGCCCGGCTCGCCGAGTCGCGCAGCCGTGGCATCGTCCTCGCGCCGTTTGCCATGGCCGAACGCGAGCCCGACTGGGACGGCAACGTCGAGTTCGAGGACGCGGAACGCGGGACGCGTTCGCGGCAGCGGGTCGAGGCCGACATGCTCGACCGCTACCGACTTGCCTACGCCCGGCACTTCACCGCCTGGCGCGAGGAGTGCGCCCGGCGCGGCCTCGGATTCGCCCGCGTCGCCGACGCCGGCGACCTGCTCGGCGCGCTCCGCGGTGAGGCGGTGCCGGCCGGCGTGATCGACATCTGAGCCCCGGAGAGGTGACGCACCATGATCCCGGGAATGTTCTTCGCCAATCCGTGGGGGCTCCTCGCCCTCGCCGCCCTGCCGGTGATCGTCGGCATCCACTGCCTCCAGGAAAAGTCGCGCCGCGTCCGGGCGAGCACGCTCTTTCTCCTCGAACGGGCGGCGCCGCTGCCGAGCGGGGGCATCCGCCTGGAAAAATTCCGCAACTCGCTCCCCTTCTGGATGCAGCTCCTCGCCGCCGCGGCGCTCGCCTGGCTGCTCGCCGATCCGCGCTGGATCCGCAGCGACTCGCGGCAGACCGTGGCCGTGGTCCTCGACAGCTCGGCCTCGATGCAGGCCGGCCGCGCGGCCACGCTCGACCTCCTCGCCCGGCGGCTCGCCGCCTGGGACGCGGTGGCGGCCCGCACCGACTGGCACCTCCTCGAGACCGGGCCGGGCCGACCGCCGCTGTACGCGGGCAGGAATCTCGGCGAACTGCTGGCCGCGGCGAAGGACTGGCGGCCGACGCTTGGCACCCACGACTTTTCTGCCGCGCTCGGCATCGCGACGAACCTCGTCCCCCCTGCCGCCGGCGTTGTGATCCTCGTCACCGACCGGCCCGTGGACGTCCCCGGTGGCGTGGCGGTGCTCGCGGCCGGCACGTCGTTCGACAACGTCGGCTTCTCCGGCGGCGACGTCGGCCGGCGCGGCGCCGAGACCGGCTGGCGGGTTCTCGTCACCAATCATGGCACCGCCCCGCAACGCCGCGACGTCTCGGTGCGAACCCTCGGCACGGGCACCGGCACGGCCGCCGGTCCGGCGCAATCGATCCGACTCGAACCCGGCCAAAGCCGCACGCTCGAGGGCCGCTGGCCCGACGGTGCGGAGCGGATCGTGATCGGCCTGTCCGGCGATCGATTCGCCTGGGACGACGCGCTGCCGCTCGTCCGGCCAGTCGACCGCACCGTCAAGGTGGCGATCGGGATCGGCGGCCCCGTCGGCGAGTTGCTCGCGAAGATGATCCGGGCGGCCGACGGCGTGGAGATCGTGACCGACCCGGCAACCGCGGACCTCGTCGTCGGCCCCTTCACCGCCGACGCCACGACCGACTCGATCCAGATCGCCGTCGGCGATCTGCCGGCCGCAGACGCGAAGCCCCCGGCCGACGGCGCGAAGTCCGCCGGGCAGGAAAAGCCGCCGGCTGCCGCAGCCGCCCCGATCGCCTTCGATCCCGCCTGGGTGGCGGCCGAGGATCATCCGCTCACCCGCGATCTCGGCTGGGGCGGCCTCTTGTCGGGGCCGGCCGGAAACCTCGGCCTGACGGCGACGGACGAGGCGTTGCTCTGGAAGGGGGGCAGGCCGCTGGCCTTCGCCCGCTCGACCAGGCTCAGCGGCGGCCGGATCGTCCGCAGCCTGGTTCTCAACTTCGACCTCGCGGGCTCGACCGCGGCCCGCACGCCGGCGCTCGTCGTGCTCGTGCAACGGTTCATCGACCGCATCCGGTCGCGGATCCCGCGGCCGTGGGCCGACAACTTCGAGACCGGCCAGACGCTCGACCTGCCCGAAGCGGTCCGCGACGGCGCGGTGGACCGGACCACGATCGAGTCGGTCGGTCGCGACGGCGGGCCCGCCGTCACGGCGCCGTTCCGGGGCCGGGCTCCCGAGGAGCCGGGCTTCTTCACCGTGACCGCGGTCCGCGGAACGCCGCCGGCCACGGTCGGCATCGTGGCGGGCGCCGCCCAGTTCGCCGACTCGCGGGAGTGCGACTTCCGCGCCGCCGCGGCCATCGACACGCTCGAGGCCGTCCGCATGGAGCGGGCGCTCAAGCAGTCGATCGAGGACCCGTGGGCGCCGCTCTGGCTGGGACTCGCGATCGCCGCCCTGCTCGTCGCCTGGGGATGGCGGGCGGCCGGGGAGCGGCCGGCCCCGGTCCTGGCATACACTCGCACCGCACCCTGAGCGAAGAAGGAATGCGACCATGGGATTCCCGGGGCTCCGGTTCGTCGCGCCGCACTGGTTTCTCCTCCTGCCCGCCCTGGCGGCGGCGGGCTGGTATTGGCGTGGACTGCGTCTGGAGCGGCCGCTGCGGGCGGCCTGCCTGCTCCTCGCCGTGATCATGCTCGCCGAGCCGCGGGTCCGCCTGCAGGGGGACGGCCTCGACCTCTGGGTGCTCGTGGACCAGTCGGAATCGGGCTGGGACGATCTCGCGCCGCGACTCCAGGAAATGGAGACGATCCTGGAGAAGTCGCGGGGCGTGGACGACCGGATCATCCACGTCGATTTCGCCGACGAGTCGCAGCCCCGCGGGGCCCTGGTCCGCAGCGGGGCCGCCGCCACCGAGTACGCCGGCCGCAGGTCGGCCACGCGGCTCGCCTCGGCCATCTCCCATGTCCTCGGCCTGATGCCTGCCGACCGCGCGGCCCGGATCCTCGCCATCACCGACGGCTACTCGACCGAACCGCTCGACCGGATCGCCGACAAGCTGCTCGCCAAGGGGGTGGCGCTCGACGTCCGCCTGCCGCCGCGGCGCGAGGTCGACGACTTCGCCGTCGCCGCGTTCCGCGCCCCGCGCCGCGTCCAGGCCCGCGAGGGACTGCTCGCCGAGGTCGTCGTGCGCGGCCGCGACGCCACCGTGCCGCTGGAGATCCTGCGCGATGGCAAGCCGATCGGCACGCAGCAGGTCGAAATCCGCGCGGGAGTGGGCCGCGTCCGGTTCACCGACCGGCTCGCCGCCGCCGGCGCGCACCGCTACACGGTGCGGATCGACCCCGACGGCGACGCGATCAAGGGGAACAACGCGGCCGAGCAGTGGGTCGAGGTCCAGGGGGGCGGCCGGATCGTCCTCGTCACCGCCTCCACCGATCCGCCACTCGCCACCGCCCTCCGCGACCAGGGCCTCGAGGTGGAGGTCGTCTCCGACCTCGCCGCGGTGCACGTCGGCCTCCTCTCCGGCGCCGAGGGGGTGATCCTCGACAACGTCCCCGCCTACAAGCTCGATCCGGGGTTCGTGAAGGGGCTGGAGTTCTTCGTCACGGCCCAGGGGGGCGGGCTGGCGATGATAGGCGGCAAATTCTCTTTCGCCGCCGGCGGCTGGTTCGGCTCCGCGGTCGGCCCGCTGCTGCCGGTGAGCATGGAGCTCAAGCAGGAGCACCGCAAGCTCGCGGTGGCGATGGCGATCGTCATGGACCGCTCGGGGAGCATGTCGATGACGGCGCCGGGCACCACGCAGACGAAGATGGCCCTCGCCGACGAGGGGGCGGCCCGGGCCATCGAGCTCCTCGGCGACAACGACATGGTGGTCCTGATTCCCGTGGACAGCGCCGCCCATCCCCTCTCCGAAACGCCGGTGGCGGTTGGTCCGAACCGGGCCAAGCTCGTGGCCGCGGCCCGCAGCGTGCAGAGCACGGGCGGCGGGATCTTCTGCTACACCGGCCTCGCCGAGGCGTGGGCGAAACTCGAGAAGACGCGGGTCGGCCAGCGGCACGTCATCCTCTTCGCCGACGCCGCAGACGCCGAGGAGCCGGGCGAGTACAAGGCCCTGCTCGACGAGATGGTGAAGGCGAAGTGCACGGTGAGCGTCATCGGCCTCGGGGCGGAGACCGATGGTGACGCCGAGTTTCTCAAGGACATCGCCAAGCGCGGTGGCGGGCGGATCTTCTTCAACGCCGATGCCAAGGAACTGCCGGCGCTGTTCGAGATGGAGACGGCGACGATCGCCCGGTCGGCGTTCATCGAAGAACCCGTCGGGCTCAAGGGCACGCCCGGCTGGGCGGAGATCGCCGCCGCCCCGATGGACTGGCTGCCGCAGGTCGACGGCTACAACCTCACCTACATCAAGCCGAGCGCCGCGCAGGCCGCCGTGTCGGCCGACGAATACGCCGCACCGCTGGTCGCCTTCTGGCGGCGCGGCACGGGGCGGGTGGCGACGGTCGCGTTTCCACTGGGGGGCGAATATTCGCAACTGACGCGCGACTGGGACGGCTACGGCGGCTTCGTGCAGAGCCTGGCCCGCTGGCTGGCCGGGCCGCCGCTGCCCCCCGGTGTCGGCATGCAGGCCCGCGTCGAGGGGACGCGGGTCCGGCTCGACCTCGTCTACGACGACTCGTGGGCCGAGCGGGTCGCGGCCGACCCGCCGGAACTGACCGTGTCGCGCGGGCCCGGCGGCGCGGCGACGAAGCTTTCCTGGGAGCGGCTCGCCCCCGGCCACTTCACGGCCGGGCTCGACGCGGCTGACGTCGATTACGTCCGTGGTGCGGTGCGGCTTGGCGAGTCGGCGCTGGCGGTGGGCCCGCTGAACGTCACGGCCAACCCGGAGTGGGCCTTCGACCGAACGCGGCTCGAGGAACTGCGCGCCGTCAGCGGCCGCTCGGGGGGTGTGGAGCGGGTCGATCTCTCTGACGTCTGGCGGGCCCCGCGGCCGGTCGCCTGGCGGGGCCTGCGGCGTTGGCTCCTGCCGCTGCTCGTGCTGCTGGTTCTCCTCGAGGCCCTGGCGACGCAGGTCGGCTGGGCCTGGCCCCGACCCGCCCCCACGCCGATACCGGCCTGACCGCCGCCACGGGTGGCGTAATTTTCCGCCCCGGTCGTCGCCCATGGCACCACGTGGACGGGTCCTGGAAGAGCGGCCTGTGCTGGAGCGTGGTTCAGGTCCTGGTGTCGCTACCGGTCCTGTGGGTCGTGCAGCGGACCATCGGCCGCGACACGGCGTGTGCGTGAGGCGATCGAGTCCACCGAACGGATGTCCTGCGATCTCGTGCGCTGAGCGATGGACGACGAGCCAACACCAGGTCGACGCAAGGGTGGCGGCAGCCACAGCGACCGGGCATGATGATGGGCGTCGACACCAATCGGAGAACACGGCATGGCACAACGCATTGGGCGGTTCGCCGGCGGTCTGCCGCAGCTCGAGCCCTGCGCGGTCGGCGGGCCCGGATCGGGCGCGGAACTCTTCGTCGTCGAGGGCGAGTCGGCCGCTGCGGCGGTGACACGAATCCGCGCTCCCGCGTTCCAGGCCGTCCTGCCGATGCGGGGGAAACCGCTCAACGCCTTCAAGGCCTCCCGGGAGCGGGTCGCGGGCCACGCCCAGTACCGGGCGCTTGCCGACGCCCTCGGCACGAGCATCGGAGCCGAGTTCGATGCTGGCAGGCTGCGGTTCGACCGGATCCTCCTGCTCATGGATCCCGATGCCGACGGCATCCACTGCGGCGTGCTCCTGCTGATGTTCTTTCACCGCTGGATGCGGCCACTCCTCGAGGCCGGCCGGGTGGAGGTTGTTCGGCCGCCGTGGGGCGAGGTGACACGCGCCGGCGAAGGCGGCTGCCGGCTCGCCTTCTCCGCAGAGGAACTGGCAGGCCTGGCGGCTGCGACGCCTGAACGCGCAGCCGGGACGAGCCGCCGGTATCGCGGCCTCGCCGCCCTCGATGCCCGCGTGCTCCACGCCAACTGCGTCGCACCCGCAACCCGGCGGACCGAACCGGTGTCCCCGGCCCGGGTCGAGGCGCTGATGGCCATCATGCAGGATCTGTCGATCACCTGATGGCGGCCTCCGCGGTCGGCGGATCGTCCGCGCACGGCAGTCCTGGCTGGAACCTCGGTTCGCCGGTCGTCGCATCCGGTTTCGGAATCGGCGCGACTCGGGACGATCGCGACGAGCCTGTACGGCGTCGCCGTGGACGCGAAAGTGGCGGTCTCGAAGCGGCTGGGCGTGGTGGGCGAACGTGGTTGCTACTACCGGGAGCCTCCAATGGTTGACAGAACGCTCCGCCGGTCACGGATTCCGCGACGATGCGTGTCAACAGGCCGTCGAGGCCTTGCTCGGCAGCCCCGCCCGGCGAAGCTCGCGCGGGTCGATTGTGAGCCGTATCAGACGGTCTGCAGCGCCGCCACGACGAGATCGCCGACGGCCCGCGTGCCGTGCCCCATGCGGCCCGCCGCCTGGCTCTTCATCTTCGTGCCGGTGACCTGGGCCACCGCCCGCTCGATCTTCTGGCCGGCCGCCGGATGCCCGGAGTGCTCGAGCAGCATCGCCATCGCGTTGATCGCCGCGATCGGGTTGATCTGGTCGAGGCCGGTGTACTTGGGCGCGCTGCCCCCCATCGGCTCGAACATGCTCACGCCCGGCCGGCCGTCGGGCCGGCGGTCGGGATTGAGGTTCGCCCCCGCCGCCACTCCCATGCCTCCCTGGAGGATGCCACCGAGGTCGGTGATGATGTCGCCGAACATGTTGGTGGTGACGATGACGTCGTAGGCGTCGGGATTCTTCACCATCCACATGCAGCAGGCGTCGACGTGGTTGTAGTCGGTCTTGACGTCGGGATACTCGCGGGCGACGTCCTGAAACGTCCGCCACCACAGGTCGTGGCCGAACGTCAGCACGTTCGTCTTGGCCACGAGTGTCAACGTCTTCTTGGGGCTGTTCCGCTGGCGGGTGTACTCGAAGGCCCAGCGGATGCAGCGCTCGGTCCCCTTGCGCGTGTAGACCGCCTGCTGCACCGCGACCTCGTCGGGCGTGCCCTTCTTGAGGTAGCCGCCGACGCCGCAGTACAGATCCTCGGTGTTCTCGCGGACGACGACGAAGTCGATGTCCTTGGGGCCGCGGCCGGCGAGCGGCGTTTCCACGCCGGGCAGCAGCTTCACCGGCCGGAGGTTGATGTACTGGTCGAGCTTGAACCGCAGGTCGAGGAGCAGGCCCTTCTCGAGGATCCCGGGGGCGACCTGGGGGTGGCCGATGGCGCCGAGGAAGATGGCGTCCTTGGACCGGAGCGTGTCGAGGCCGCCGTCGGGAATGATCTCGCCGGTCTTCAGGTATCGGTCGCCACCCCAGTCGAGCGTCTCGACGCGATAGTCGATCCCCTCCGCGGCGGCCACGGCCGCCAGCACCTTCATCGCCTCGGCGCTGACTTCGGGCCCCGTGCCGTCCCCAGGGATGGCTGCGATCTCGAGCGTGCGGCCGGACATGTCGAACCTGTCTCCTGCGACGGGAAAAGTGCCACTGGCGGCGCAACTGCCCGCGCCGGATCCGCCACCTTACCCGAGACATCCGGGATGGGAAGGTCTCGTTCCCGAACGCCCAGTCCAGGCAGATCCGGCCGCACTGCGCCGCCGTCGGGCGCCGGCTCAGTTGTTACTGAAGTTGAACTGCTTGGACGATTTCGCGCCGAGCGGATTCCTCAGATACCGCTGGCGGCAGGCGTCGCAGAGGTCGAACCGCAGCGACCGCGTCGGGTTGTCGTCCGCATCGTCGGCCTGGTCGTCGAGGCTCTCGAGGAGTTCATGCATCTCCTCGAGGTTGTCGACGTCGGTGATCTCGATTTCGGCATCGACATCCTCGATCGCGGGAAAGACCTCGATCTTGACGACGTGGCGGACGTCCCGCTTGATGTCGATGGGCCGTTTGCACAGGTCACACGAGTAGTGAAGCATTGTCCGCTCCGTAAGGAACTCCGGGACATTCCGGCAGCAGCCGCCTCGCCACCACGATTCCAGTCTGACCGCCGCAGCCGGCGAACGCAAGCAGCTGGCGGGAGACGTCTCGGGACACTTGGCGGACTGGTCGCGTCGCAGGTAGGATTTTGTTTCGGTCAGGCGACTGCCCAGTCCCGGGGCGGGCCGCACGAGGAAGAGTCCGGTCCGGAGGCAGCATTCATGCCTGGTATCGCGTGTGCCGCGGTGCAGCCTGGAGCCGCGCTCGGCATGAGCGTGCTCGTGCTCAACCGCTCGTTCGTCGCCGTTCAGGTCACCAACGTGCGGCGGGCGATCGCGCTTCTGTTCCGCGAACTCGCGGAGGTCGTGCACATCGAGGAGGGGCAGTTCGCCGCGTACTCGTTCGAGTCGTGGCGGGAACTGTCTGCGCTGCGGTCGTCCTTCCGGGCTCCGGAGCAGGACTGGATCCGTGCCGTCGGCTTCGACCTGCAGGTGCCACGGGTGATCCGGCTGATGCGCTGCGACCGCGGACCGCGGCAGGGGCTGCGGTTCAACCGGCGCAACATCTTCGCCCGCGACGAGAACGTCTGCCAGTACTGCGGCCGCCACTTTCCCACCAGCGAGCTTTCGCTCGATCACGTGGTGCCGCGCAGCCGCGGCGGCGACACGAGCTGGGAGAACATCGTCTGCGCGTGCGTCGCCTGCAATGTCCGCAAGGGAGGCCGGACGCCGCAGGAGGCCCGGATGAACCTCGTCCGCCTTCCCGCCAAGCCACGCCGTAGTCCGCTCCTGGCCGTGAAGCTCGGCAACCCGAAGTACGCCAGTTGGAAGAGCTTCGTCGACACCGCCTACTGGCTCGCCGACCTGAGCTGAATCGACGCGGCTCGACCGCCTAGCCGCAGAGCGGGTCCTTCTTCTCGGTGATGACCGGGAGTTGCGGCGCCATCTCGGAATTGAGCTCCTTGAAATCCTTCCACTCTGCCGGCAGGTTGTCTTCGTGGAAGATCGCCTCAACGGGGCATTCGGGCACACAGGCCTCGCAGTCGATGCACTCGTCGGGGTGGATGTAGAGCATCTTGTCCCCCTCGTAGAAGCACTCCACGGGGCAGACCACGACGCAATCGGTGTACTTGCAGGCGAAACAGGGCTCGGCAACGACGTGCGTCATGGGTGAACCTCCTCGGAAAATAAACAGCCTGGGTTGCGACCGTCGTCCGAACGGCCTGCTGCGCGGCATCGTAGCGCCGCCGCCGGCGGCTGTCAACGAATCTGACATCGGACTTTTCGCCCATTTTCGTGAGCCCGGCTCCGGGCCGCCCGAGTGCCGTTGGAGGCGGCGGCGGCAGCCCCCTATGATGAAGGGATTCCGGTGGCAGAGGGCGGCGTTGCAGGGGCCGCCGGGGCCGCCGGCCCGGCGGGGTGAGACGTGTCCGACGCGACGACGGAGTCCGCCAGCCCGACAGCACAGGCCGCAGACGATGCGGCCCTCGTGCGGTCGTGCCTCGCCGGCGAACCCGGGGCCTGGGATCGATTCCTGACCCGCTTCGGTGGCCTGTTCGCCTACGTGGTCAGACGGATCGCCGAACAGCGCCAGGTGCCGTGGGCGGCCGCCGACCGGGACGATGCCGTCGCGGAAATACTCCTCGAGTGCCTGCGAAACGACGCCGCGGTGCTCCGGGCGTTCGCCGGCCGGTCGAGTCTGTCAACCTACCTCACGGTCGTCGCCCGCCGCGTCGCCGTCCGCGGCCTGCTCCGCACGGTCCCCGTCCTGCGGCTCGACGGGCAGCCCCGCCAGTCGGCGGCGCCGGACGGCCACCTCGCCGGAGCCGAGCACCGCGCCGAGATCGAGACGCTGCTCAGCCGGCTCGCCCCCGACGAGGCGCGGCTCGTGCGGCTCCACCATCTCGAGGCTCGGAGCTATGACGAGATCAGCCGGCTGACGGGCATGCCGCTGAACTCCATCGGCCCGGCCCTGTCCCGCGCCCGGCAGAAGATGCGGGGCTGACCGCGTCAGGGGGCGGCGGCGGCCGGCCCGGCGGCCGGCAGGTCGGCGATGTCCACCGGGGTGAAGCCCGGCCGTGCCGGCATCCGCCAGAGTTGCGCCGGGTCGCCGGTCGGCATGTTGGTGGTGATCGACGTCAGTTCGAGCGTGAACTGCACCTCGCCGGACACGTCAGAGGCCGGCCAATGGACCTCCACCATGCGCGGCAGAGCCGCGCCCGAGGGCGGATCGACGAGGTGCCGCGACGTGCGCACGCTGGCCAGCGGCTGCCCCGCCGCGGAGAACAGGTGCTGCTCGAGCACGAGGCCGGTGATGCCGTCGAGGATCGTCGACTTCCGCACCTCGTCGGCGGCCGAGGCGTTCGGCGGCACGATCCAGCTGCGGATCTCGATCCGGCCATCGGGAAGTGGAAACGGCCCCTCGTGCCGATCGTGGGGCCGGAACTGCACGAGACCGAGCAGTTCCGGCATCCACTCGGCACGGATCGGGATCATTCGCCGCGCCGGCGAGACGTCGTAGCGATCGTGCCGGCAGAAGAGCGTGACCGGGGGCTGGTGCTGCCGGATCCAGAGCCAGAACAGGTCGTCGTTGCTCCCCAGATCGAGTTCCTCGCCGCTGATGCTCGTCCGCGCCTGGAGGCGGAAGCGACGCGGCGGTTCGCAGGCCACGCGGGCCGCCAGCCGGGGCACGCCCGGAACGGCGAGCGTGGCCTGCGTGGCGACGTAACTCTTCACGCGCTGCGTGTTGTCATGGACGGTGGCGATGATCTGGTCGAGC
Organism: Planctomycetia bacterium; assembly: GCA_014192425.1. Taxonomy (NCBI): domain Bacteria; kingdom Pseudomonadati; phylum Planctomycetota; class Planctomycetia; species Planctomycetia bacterium. The sequence goes on from BJHK01000009.1 coordinate 130,334, forward strand.
GTGGGCTGCGCGGGGAGCGTCCGCGGCAGTGGCATCGTGCCGATCTGGGAGGTGCGCAGGACGCCGGGGCACGACGCACCGCTGGCCGCCACGCAGGCCACGAGCATGAGCAGCGTGACGGCCCGGCCGGCTGCCGCGTGGCACGGGATGGCGGGGGATCGCGCTGGCAACGGGCTCATGCGGCCTCCCCCGACCAGAGCAGGGCCGAGAGCCGCTCCTCGAGGCCCGCGGCGGCAGCCTCCTCCACCGGCACGGCCCGCACCCGGTACTCGCGGTCGCGCTTCCGGCAGGTGAGCAGCAGGTCGTCGGCGCCGGTTGCGCCGGGGGCATCGTCGACGATCCTGAGAATCCGGCGCCGCACGAGTTGCAGGGCGAGGAGGAACCGCAGCGGTTCGTCCTCCGCGCGGCCTTCGAGTTCCTCGAACACGTCGAGGAGCACCTCGGGTGGCGCGAGCACGGCCCCGCCCAGCGGCGCTGCGGGAAACGCCGACCGCCACCAGGCGAGCGTCCGCTCGGGAGGCCCCGACCAGGCATCGGCGGCGACATCGACCCGCTCCAGCCCACTGCTGCCGCGCACGAGCGCCGAATAGATCGGCGCGCCGGCGACGAACGGCCGACCGGTGAGGCTGCAGGCAGCCTGCGGACGATGAATCTTCAGGTCCATGCTTCTGGTCGCCAGATCGTCGGGGCGTCGCGGGGCATCCGGCCCGCCCACGGTCCGTGCACGGGGCCGCCCGCGGCCGGGGAAGAAATACCCGAGCTGCGGCCGCGGTCGGCAGAGCAATTTCCCGGACTTTGCCCGGTGATCATGGCGCCGCGACGACACTGGGCGGGCTGGGCAAGGCACGGCGGCCGGGCCGGGCGGATCAGCCACGGGGCGGCGGCCCGAGCCGCACGCCCGCGGCGGTCAGCGCCCGGCGGACCGCGCGGGCCGTGGCCACGGGAGCGACGCCGTCGCCATGCAGGCAGAGCGTGTCGGCGCGGAGATCGACGAGCCGGCCGCCGACGCTGCGGACACGGTGATCGCAGGCGATGAGCACCCCCTGCTCCGCTGCCACCAGCGGTTCGGCGATCACGCTGTCCGATTCCGACCGCGGAAGCAGCAGTCCGTCGTCACGATAGCGACGATCGACGAACGCCTCCTCGGCGACGGTCAGGCCACGATCCCGCGCGGTGCCGACGAGCAGGCTGCCGGCGGGCGCGTAGAGGACGAGTCGCGGCCAGTCCGTCGCCAGCGCCGCGACGACGGCCGCGGCCAGGGCGGAGTCGGAGGCGACCTGGTGATACAGCGCGCCGTGCAACTTCAGGTGCGCGAGATCGGGGCCGGCGATGCCGGCGAGTGCGGCGACCTGCTCGAGCACGAGCCGCACCGCGGCAGGCGGAGCCAGCGGCCGGGCGACCCGGCCGAAGGTGAGCCGGTCGCGGTGCCCGGGATGGGCGCCGATCGCCACGCCATGCCGACGGGCCAGCATCACGGTCGTCCGCATCGTGTCGTCGTCACCCGCGTGTCCGCCGCAGGCGATGTTCACCGACGTCACCAGCGGCAAGACCGCAGCGTCGTCGCCGCCCCCCTCACCGAGGTCGCAATTGAGGTCGATCGTGGTCATGCCTCACTCCGGGCGACGCGGTCGCCGCACGACGCGCCGGCGATGGCCGCCGCCAGTGCCCGGGCCGCCGCGTGCGCCTCTTCCAGCGTGGACCGCCGCCAGCGGACCTCGTGGCCCGGCCGCAACTGGGCCGCCAGCCGCAGGTCGGCTGCGACGACGTGGCCGATCACGGGGTAGCCGCCCATCGTCTGGGCGTCGGCCAGGAGCAGGATCGGCCTGCCGTCCGGCGGCAGCTGCACCGCGCCCGGGAGCACGGGCCGCGAAACGAAGCGGCCGCGATCAGGGACGGCATGTGGCGGGAGCGGCTGGCCGTCGAACCGCACCCCCATCCGATCGGAACGGGCGCTGGTTCGCCAGGCGTGTCGCCACAGGGCGTCGAGGCCGGGACCGGCCTCCGCGGCGGGAATGATGCGCAGCGTGCACGGATGGGGCGGATCCGGGACGACCGCGGCCGCGACGACAGGATCGATGCCGACTCCGTGCCGCGGATCTCCCACGGGGAGCCGGTCGCCGGCCGCGAGCCTGCGGCCGGACAGCCCGCCCAGCGCCGCCGGCTCGTAGGTGCTCGCGCTCCCCAGCACGCGGGGCACGGCGATCCCGCCGGCGACGGCGAGGACGCCGCGACATCCGCTGCGGGCCTGACCGAGTGCGAGCTCGGTGCCCGCTCCGATCCGGACCGGCCGCCCGCGCGGCAGGCCGGTGAACTCGCCCCCCGCGACGGCCACGACCGCGTCGCGCTCGAACACGAGCGTCGGACCGACGAGCGTGAACTCGATGCCGGCAGCCGCCTCGTGATTGCCCACGAGCAGGTTGGCCAGGCGCAGCGCCGGGGCATCGACGGCACCGGAGAGTGGCAGCCCGGCCGCCCGCTGCCCCGGCCGGCCGAGATCCTGGATGCTGGTCCACAAACCCGCGTCGGCGACGATCAGGCCCGGCGCAGGTGCCGGCGCCGCGAAGCCGGCGGCAGCCGTCTCGCGACGGGCGAACTCCGCGGCGCAGTCGCCGGCGTCGATCGCGACAAACCGCACGCTGTCACCCGCGCGCAAGCGGGCGGCCGGGTGCCGCGCGACGTCGAACAGGACCGCCGGCGAACGGCCGATCACGTTCCAGCCGCCCGGGGTGGCGAACGGATAAACGCCCGTCTGTGCTCCGCCGATGCCCACGGACCCGGCCGCCACCCGGGCGCGGGGCGTCGTCCGGCGGGGCGTGACGAGCGGCTCCGGCAGGCCGTGGAGGTAGGCGAAGCCGGGCACGAAGCCGATCGCCTGCACGAGATAGTCGGGGGCCGTGTGCAGCCGGACGACGTCGTGGCGATCGAGGGCGTGCAGCGTGCAGACCTCCTCCAGGTCGGGGCCGTGCGGCCCGCCGTAGCAGACGGGGATCTCGTGCCGCGTCCCGTGCGCGTCGCACCGTCTCGCGGTCGCCGCTGAGGCCGCGAGCCTGTCCTGCAGCCCGCCCAGGTCGCCGCCGCGGACGGGGTCGTAGACGACGAGCACCCGGTCGATCGCGGGAACGACGTCGATGACTTCGGGATGCCTGGCGGCATCGATGGCATCGGCGATCGCCCGCGCCGCGGCGATCATCTCCGGCGGCGTGCCGGAGGAGAGAACGATCTCGACCGCCGAGTCGCCCACCGGCCCCGGCGTTGCAAGGCTCATGGGACGTCACCCAGGGCGAGGGCCGCGAACGACGCCAGCCAGTGCTCGCCCACGTAGTCGCCACCGACCGTCCGGGGCAGACCGACCGCGAGGTGCCGGTCCGCCGCCGCCGCCATCTCGGCGGCGAGCGGATGGTCGGTCGGCAGGCTGGCCGCGAGCCGCCGCAGCAGCCAGCCGCGGGACAGGCAGAGGCCGTCGAGGTGGGCGATCTGCGGATCGCACCGATCGACGACCTGCGGCGGCATGGCAATCGGCCCGAGGCCGCGCGGAAAAAACGCCTCGCACCAGGCGACGAATTCCCCGCGCGGCAAAACGACCCGCATCAGGCCCGCTTCCGCCAGAATCGGCGACAGGAAATCCGTCAGCGACGGCTCGTAGGCCAGCGGGGCATCGCGATCGTCGCGATACCAGCGGACCGCGGCTCGGCGGATGATCCGCTCCAGTTCCGTGTCCCGGCAGGTGATGCAATAGTCGCAGGCGAGGATGCCGGCGAAGGCCGAGCTGGCGTGCGTGCCGGAGCGGATCGGATACGGCGCGGCGTCCACGAACGCCGCCAGGCGGACGGCCAGATCCGCCGCGAGGGGATCGACGGCCTCTGCCCAGTCGCTCGCCTGCGGCAGCAGCGGCCGCAGCCGCTCGAGCTCGGCCCGGAGTTCGAGGAGCCAGGCCCAGCCGTACGGCCGCTCGAACGTCGCCGCCGCGGGGCGGGCGCAGTACTCCCGTTCAGCGGCCAGGCGGGCGGGCGTGAGCCGGGCGGCGAGCGCCGCAATGATCTCCTCGCGCGCGTCGAACCGGGCCTGGAGCCGCAGCAGCCGGACCAGCAGCCAGTGCATGTGGACGCTCGAATGCCAGTCGTAGCTCCCGTAAAACACCGGATGCGCCGCGACGTGGTCGGCGGCAGCCGGCTCCGCCGCCACGAGCAGGTGGTCGAGCTTGTGCGGATAGGCGCGGCTGATGTTGGCCAGGGCGACGCCGGCGAACGCGTTCGCCATGTCCGCCGTGACGTGGTGCGGCACCCGATCCTCTGACCGTGCCTCCGGCCGCGAGACGTTTCCCATGGTCTGCCCAGTGTAATCGTGTCCGGACCGGCGCAGGCCGCGGCGGCGCGGGCTAGCCGAGACTGGCAAGGACGAGGTCGGCCACGTCTTCCAATCCGCTGCCGTCGTGCGACCCGACGACGTGCCGCATGGCCGCGCGAACCTCGGGCACGGCGTTGCCCATGGCGATGCCGAGGCCGGCGGCCTCGAGCATCGGCAGGTCGTTGACGTCGTCCCCCACGGCGCACACCTCGTGCGCGGCAATCCCGAACCCTGCGGCCAGCGCGGCGACGGCGGTCCACTTCGTCACTCCGGCCGGGGCGATCTCGCAGAGCCAGTCCCGATACCGCGGGCTGCGGATCGTGTGCAGGGCGAGCTGGCCGGGGAACGCGTCGCGCAGCGCGGCCTCGAGGGCGAGCATCGCCTCGCGCGCGCCCATCGCGAAGCCCGCGAAGACGTCGGCGGGCGGGGCGACGTGCAGGTCGGGGCGGACGTCGGCCAGGCTCCGGTTGCGGTCGAGATACTCGCCGAGGCCACGGCCGCCCCCCGCGAGGCTCCGGCAGTGGAAGTCGAAACCGGCGGCGAAACTGTCGGTGTACAGCACCGGCTCGTGGCCGGAGTCGACGATCATGTCCACGACACCCTGGAGCACGCCGGGAGGAAACGCGGCCCGCTGGAGCGTGGCATGGTCGGTGGGTCGCTTCACGAGCGCGCCGGTGGCCGTGACGAGCGGATCGACGATGCCGAGCCGCGTGGCCACCGGCAGCGCGTCGCGGTACCGGCGGCCCGTGGCGAGGAGCACCCGCACGCCCGCCGCCCGGACCCGATCGATCGACCGCTCGGCGACGGCCGTGACCTCGTGGCGGCTGTCGGTCACGGTGCCATCGACGTCGAGAACGAGGAGGCGGATGCGGCCAGGGGCGGCCGGCGTTGCGGGCGGAGGCGTCATGACGCTCTGGCCGGGTCGGCCTGTCCGTTCCACGTGATCCGCGGACTTCGGCGACAGGCGACCTGTCCCCTGCCGCTGGACGTCCGGTTCTACCATGGGCGTCGACCGGCGTGGATCCCCGGCGTGGCCTGCCGGGGGCGCCCCGTCATTCCTTGTCCGTGCCGGAGGCGCGCCTGAGGAATCCGGCAAGCACCAAACCCCAGGCGATGATCAGCCCCAGTCCTGCACCGATGTGCGTGAGCGTGACGACGAGTTCCTGCCATGGCTCGCCCCCTGTGGCACCGGCCTGACGTGCGGCAAGAGGCAGCATCCGCGTCGTTCCCCACCAGGAATTTGCCACTTCGGACAGCGCCATCGCCCATGTCAGCCAAGCCGCCACCACCACCCCCCGGACAGTCGTGCGGCCGGCAGCGTGCGGAAACGTCAGCATCGCGGTCGCCAGCACGATGAACAGCATGCCGTTGGTGACGAACTGCATGTGGGCCCCAAGTGCCAGTCTGGGGTGCGGAGTCCACGGGACGGCGAGGCCCCACACCAGTCCGACCAGCACGAGCAACATCCCGTGAATCACGATCTGCCGACTGCCACCCTGAAATGTCATCGACGCCATCCTGGTTGTGCCTGCCGGTATGCTCCTCAGCCGAACGTCGGCGAACAGCGGCCCGCCGGATTGGAGGAACCACACGGTCCGATCCTATCGCGCGGGCGATCTCCGCACGCACCCGGATGGCGTTCACGCCTGGATGCTCCCGGGAGTATGCTCGCCGGGGAGGGCCGCAGGCAGGGTTGCCCGAGCCTCGAAGGCATGCGGCCCTGATACGGGACACACCTGATCCTCGGGCACCAAACGGTGCGTCCGGAATCGAATGCCGGGCGGGGCTGCTCGTGCCCCAGGAGCCGGCGTGAGCTGCCACGCACAGGCAGGATGCCGGAGCGCAGGCAGATCCGAGTAAGCGAGGGCTGGAGGCCCGCAGGGAACGTCCGGCGATGGGGCATGGGCCGCCCCGACCCGCGAACCCAGCGAGGCTCGAGTGGGAACCGTATGACACGCCCGCTTCCAATGTCGTGCCCCGCCGGCCCATGGCAGCCAGCGCAGATTCGGCCTGACTTTGCCGGTATAGTGTCTGGATCGGGAGGTGGATGGCAGTGGAGACGCAAGTGCCCTTTGGGGCTTTGTGGCGGTCCGCGGGGCTGATCCGCACTGTCGTGACGGTCGTCGCGGTCGCGGGCTGCTCGCGGACGGCCGTCGGTGCGGAGCCTCCTGCACGTGCGCCGTCCGTTGCGTCAGCGACCGATTCGCCGTACCTGCGGGCATTCCTCGACGCCCACTGCGTGCGTTGCCACAACGCGCGGCAAAAGGAGGGCGATGTGGCCCTCGACCGCTGGCCCGACATCCAGCTCTGGCAGCGGGTGTTCGCCATGCTCGAGGGGGGCGAGATGCCGCCCAGGGACGCGAAGCAGCCTGCGGCGGTCGAGCGCGCCGCCGCCCTCGGCCGGACCCGGGACCTGCTCCGGGGGCTAGGCGTGCTCGTCGATGGATCCGCGAACGTGGCGGCGAACCGGGGCAACAGCGTCGATCACGAGGCCCTGTTCGGCGGCGCCGCCGGTCAGTCCGGGGCTGCCGCTCCCGGCACCCGGGCGCGGCTCTGGCGACTGACCGGCAAGGCGTACGAAAACTTCCTCGACGACAAGATCCGGCAGTTCCAGGTCGACCTGCCGCTCTGCTCCGAGAAGCCGCGGGAATACGGGTTCGGCATGCCCCATCTGCCAGCGGGCCAGATGAAGGCCCCCTGGACCCTCGCGCCGCAATGGGATTTCACCAACTATGCGCAGACCCTGCGCGTCGGTGAATCCGAGGTCGAGATTCAACTGCGGAACGCCGGCGCATTGGCCGACGCCATGCTCCTGCAATTCAAGGGCAGACTCAGGAACGGCAAGCCGAGCAGGAAGTCGGGGGAGCGGATCGCCCAGCTCGACACCCTCATGAAGGCCGGGCCGCAGGCGACGCCCGCTCAGGTCGGGGCGGCCGTAGGGGAAACCTTCGGCGCCATCCTCGGGCGGGAGCCCGATGCCGACGAACTGGCCCGGTACTCCGCGGCGATCCGCAAGGAACTCGAAGCGAACGGCGTCGAGGACGCGGCCCGGCTGCTGCTGATCGGGGTGCTCTGCACTCCGCAGCTGGTGTATCAGGTCGAGCCCGCCAGGGACGGCACGGCGCTGCTGGCCCCGCCCGATCTCGCCCGGGCCATCTCGTTCACGCTCACCGAACGCGAGCCTGACGCCGTCCTGCTCCAGGCCGCCAGGGAGAACAGGCTCACCACCGTCGAGCAGGTTCGCGAGCAGGTTGTCCGCATCCTCGCCGACACGACCATCGACAAACCACGGCTCGTCCAGTTCTTCCGCGAATACTTCGGCCACCACGCCGCCAAGGAGGTGTTCAAGGACGAGAAGACCTTGATGCGGGCCCTCCCCCCGTCCGGCGGCCGGATCATCCTCAACAGCGACCCGTCCTTCAATGCGGAGTTTCTTGTCAACGACACCGACCAATTGATTCGCTGGATCGTGGCGGAGGACAGGAACGTCCTGCGCGAGTTGCTCACCTCCAACAAGATCTTCGTGCTCGCGTACAACCCGGACTTCCCCAGCCGCCAGACGGACGTCCGGGCGAAGCCCGTGGATGCTCCCACGGACGTCAAGCTCAGGGCTCCCGAGCGGCATGCACCCAGCCTCTACGAGATCGCCGATTACGACGCCAAGTCATTCACCCTCATCGGCTGGTCGTCGCACCGCATCTACGAGATGCCCGCGGATCATCGCATGGGCATTCTCACCCATCCCAGCTGGTTGATGGCGCAGTCGAACAACACCGACAACCACCCCATCCATCGCGGCCGATGGATCCGCGAAAAGCTCCTCGGCCAGCGCATCCCCGACGTGCCGATCACCGTCGATGCCAAGCTTCCCGACGAGCCGCACAGCACGCTGCGGACGCGGATGCGGGTGACCCGGGAGGAATACTGCTGGAAATGCCACAGGCAGATGGACCCGCTGGGTCTCCCCTTCGAGCAGTTCAGTCACGTGGGCCGGTTCCGGACCGCGGAGGAGGTCGTGGACGAGGCCAAGACCAACGACAGGAAGAACCTCGACGCGGACGGCAAGCCGCGCGGGCCGGTCTCCACCACGGTGCCGCTCGACACGACGGGCGTCCTCGACGGTACCGGCGATCCCGCGCTCGATGGCCCGGTGAAGGATCCCTTCGACCTGATCCGTCGCCTGGCGGCCTCGCAGCGGGTGGAGCAGGTCTTTGTGCGGCACCTGTTCCGGTTTTTCATCGGCCGCAACGAGACGCTCGCCGACGGCCCCACGCTGGTCGCCGCACACCGCGCCTACCGGGAAAGCGGCGGCAGCCTCAAGGCGGCCCTGGCGTCGCTTCTGACCTCCGATTCGTTTCTCCACCGCACCAAGGAGTGACCCGTCATGGGGAATCGTCGCACCCTTTTGCAGCAGTTTTCCGCTGGTGCCGGCGGCATGCTGCTCACCCCCTTCCTCCAGAAACTGGAGGCCCAGGAACGGGGAACCTACCGGCCGCCCCGGCGGGTCGTGTTCGTGCTGTTCGGCAACGGCTTTCCCGAGTTCGGCTCCGTTCCCAAGGGCGTGTCGCTGGAAGTCCCTGAGACGCGACAGATTCCGCTCGTCGAGCACGAATTGCCTTACGACATCGAGCCCTTCGCGCCCCACAAGGAACGGCTGGCCATCGTGCACGGGCTGCGCGGCGGCCGGGTGATGCCCTATCACGGCGGCGGTTTCGGCGCCCTTTCCGGCCTATTCAACGGCGGGGGGACGGAACGCTTCACCAAGGTGGCGGGGGAATCGATCGATGCCGCCATCGCCCGGAAACTACCCGGGGTGTTTCCGATCCTCAACCTGGGCATCGATCCGGGAAACGCCCATACCAAGACGTACTACTGCTCCTCGGCCTGGGCCCCGGGGCGGCCCATCGCCTCGCAATGCCGGCCGGAACTCGCCTATCAATCGCTGTTTGGCGGCATCGGTGCCACGAAGAACGACTTCGCGTCGCGGCGGAATCTGCTCGACCTGATGTCCGGCGACATCAGGAAACTGAAGCCGCTCCTGTCCGGGGTGGAGCGTGAGCAACTCGATCACCACATCGCCGCCCTCGAATCCCTGTCCAATCGTGACACGATCCTCGCGGAGAAGTTCGCCGCGGGCCTGCTGACCAAGGCCGCCCCGACGCTGCCGTCCCCCTTCCCGGTCACCTGGAAGGACACGGTCGACGCACAATTCGACATCGCGGCCGCCGCGTTGACGGCGGGCCTGACCAACGTGGTGACCATCACGTCGGAGTTGTGCGCGATTCGCGGCAGATACACGGGCGTATCCGAGGTGAACACGCACCAGTTGGGGCACGACGACCCTGACAAGGCATTGAACCTGCCCGGCTGGAAGGTTTTGTCGATGACGCGCAGGCACATGGCGGAACGGACGGCGGCGTTGCTGGAGAGACTGCGGGCCGCACCCGAGGATTCCGGCACGATGCTCGACAACACCCTCGTCGTGTTCATGAGCGACAGCGCCGAGACCCAGCACAGCGCGGCGCACAACTGGCCGTTCGTGCTGCTGGGCAATCTTGGCGGCCGCATCCGCACCAACCAGCTCGTGCTGTACCCGATGCGCGAACACCAGCTGGGCGACCGGGTGGCGAAAGAAAGCATAGGGATCGGCGGCAAGGGCCTGCCGTCGAACCCGACGATCAACACGCTCTACAACACGCTGCTGCACGCCGTGGGCGACCAGCGGCCCCACTTCAACCTGATCGGCGAGGACCGGGAAAATCCCACACTCGCCGGACCGCTCGCTGAATTACTGATCGCCTGACTTCGGGAGACAGGTCAGTCGGAGGATGTACTACCTGGGAGCAGGTTGTTGTTGGCATCTGTCGTCGCTGCGGATTGCCCGGGAGTCCGTGTCGTCGTATCCTCGTGCGCGGACACCCTGCGCTACCCTAAGGGACCGAGTCCCGGTGCCACGGCTCTCGTCCATGTGTCGTTGCCCGGGCGCAGGCACGAGGCCGGCGTCCCCCCGACGGCGATCGTGAAATCGAGGGAATCGGGGCGTTCTGCCGCGGAGGATGGTCTTCATGAGCAACGACACACCGCCGGCGGGCCAGCCCGACGTGCCCTTCGTGCCGATCGCCCGCGTCGGGGACGTCCCGGCCGGGGAGGGCCGCACCTACGAGGTCGCCGGCCGGCTCGTGGCCCTGTTTCACGACGGCACGGCCTACCACGCGATGGACGATCTCTGCCCGCACATGGGGGCGTCGCTCGGCTCGGGCCCGTTCGTGGACGGGATCGTCACCTGCCCGTGGCACGCCTGGCGGTTCCGGATCTGCGACGGCGCCTGGTGCGACAACCCAAAACTCAAGGTCGACGTGTTCCCGGTCCGCGTCGTCGGCGACGGGATCGAGGTCCAGGTGCCCCCCGCGAAGCCGATCGAACTGCCCGGCAGCGACACGGGCCGACCCTGATTCCCGCCTCGGCCCCCCGGCGCGGGCAACGCGGCGGCTGCGCCTCGTCCCCGCTACCCTGCGATCTCATCCGCTTCGGCGAGGATCACGGCCAGCAGGGCATCGAGGCCGAGGCTGCCCGCGAGCCGATCGAGTTCGTTCCGGTCGGCCGGCGGCATCAGCCGCACCATGTGCCGCAGATCGCGGCGGCTCTTGGCGCTTCCCTTCGCCGCCCAGGCCAGCTTCGACGCCGCCGCATCGGGCCGCGAAACGACGGGAAGCGACAGGCCAACGAACAGTTCGATGCGTGCCGAGCGGTCCAATTCACCCGGGATCATTTCCCGGGGATAGATGTCGATCTTCAAAGCCTCCGCCATGTCGAAGAGTTGAAACATCGACCGCTCGGCGACGGCCCGGCGAACGGCTGCGGGATCGAGCAGGAAGCCGGCCTGCGCGGCGGCTGCCAGGAAATCGTCGAGACCACGGGCAAGGGCGGTATTGTCGACAACGATGTCGATGTCCTGCGTCATCCGCGGCTCTCCGTAGGCCACGCTCGTGATGCCGCCGGTGAGATGAAAGCGCACCGCGTGCCGGGTGAGGACCGGGATCAGGCGCGTCAGCGTGTCCCGAAAGATCTCAGCCGGAAACATGGTCGATCATCCGCTGGATCAGCCCACGAGCCGTGGCGTCGGCCCCATACAGCCGCAGCGCCGCCTCCCACTTCAGCCGCTCGTCCGACATGGCGCTGTCGCGGCCGCGGATCTCCCGGCGAATCGCGTCGCGGGCCCAGGCGAACATCGCCGCGGCCCGCGCCACGCGGGCGTGTGCGGGCAGCGCGTCCTGGGCGGCGCGGAATCGGGCTTCGAGCGAAGACGCCGTGGCAACCATGGGCCCATCGTACGGCAACCCGCGGCGCCGCGGAACCCGGCGGATCGCCGACTTCGTTCAGCCGACCGTGAGCGGCTCTCCAACCGCCGGTGCCTTCGCGGCGGCAAGCCCCGCGGCCTCGACCCGCCGGGCCCAGGCTATGGCGTCCTGCTCGATCCGCGGCCAGGTGCCGTAATGGCTCGGCAGCGCGAGCTTGGGCTTGAGGAGCCGGACCGCGTCGTCCGGGCCCATCGTGAACAGGTCGCCGATCGGCAGCACCGCCACGTCGAGCCCCCTCCCCTGCACCGGCCGGCCGATCCGCTCCATGTCGGAGAACAGCGCCGTGTCGCCCGCGTGGCCTGCGCGGCGTCTTGCGGGATGCCGATCTCCGGCGTCTTCGTGCCGCCGTTCTTTACGCCCAATCAGAAGCTCAGGCCCGCCGTCACTTCGCTCGCGATCGGCAACGTCGGCAAGCGGCAACAGGCCGCGACCGGCGGGCATGGGGGCAATGCGCATGCCACGGGCTGCTGCGACACTCAGGCCAAGCCCCAGTCGCACGACACCTCGCGGATTGCATGGGCGAAACTGCTGGCCCGGGTGGGGGAGGAGTTTCCGCTCGAGTGCCCGAACTGCGGCGGCGACATCCGGCTGATTGCGTTCATCACGGAGCCGGGGCCGATTCGGAAAATCCTCACGCATCGTGGCGAACCGCTCGAGCCACCACCGGTGTCGCCCGCTCGTCGCCCCCTCTGTGCCAATGATAGGTGAGACACCTGCCCTTCCCCTGTTAGAGTAGAGGGCCAGGAGGACAGGAGATGGAGAACCACAGGATGTTGGGGACCGAAGGAGCGGTGGTGTTCGGAACGGAGGGAGGGCCTGGCCCGACTGGAGTTCCGAACACCACCGCGGCCGCCGAAGCGGCGAGAGGAAGTGTCCCGAGAACAGGCGTCAATGGGCACGGGCGGCCCGATCCCGCGGTGCCGGAGAAGGCAGGCGGGCTGAGAGAGGCCTGGCGCGCACCAGGGAGACAGCAGCACGCGACTCACGAGCCGCTCATAAGTCGGGCGATGCTTACGGAAGTGCCATTGGCCGGGCTATGCTTGGATGGACCGCGAGAAGAGGGGTTTCGAGTCCGGTCTGCACCCACGAGAAAAATCCGGCCTTGAGCGTGGGTAAGAAGCACCTCGGCACCTCGAAGCGAGCGTCGCATCCAGCCCGGCCAGTCCCGGCTGTTGCTCCTCATGGTCCTCGCTGCTCGGCCGACGCTTGCCGAAGTGCCATTGGCCGACCTATTCTTAGCGGCGTGCCTGCGAAAGAGGCATCTTCACGACTTTACTAAAAGCCTCCGAAACACACATCTATACAGCTTAAAGGAATGATTTGTGTGCGACAAATTGCATGAGCAATACTTTATCCAGCGAGATCAGATGGTGAAGGGGCCATACTCTCTTGCTAAAGTCGAACGCGGGCTGGCATCAGGTAAATTGCGTGAAAGCGACAGAATTGCCGCCAACGAGAGTGGACCTTGGCAAACCCTCGGACGTTGGATTAGTCGTAAACAACGCATTAGGGCAGGCAAGGCAATTAGTCAGAAGTCCGACGATCTGGAACTTCTGGATGACCTTGTTGAGCTGACGCGAAATACAAGGCCGACTGCTGGCAAGCAAGATAAAGCCTCCACGCAGGATAGTCCCCGACGCAGTATACGCCAGTGGATAGAACATTCGGGCGTGGAGGTGGACTGGGATGTATTGTTCAGTCACGGCAAGAAGCTTGCGACAGTACTTGGCGGTATCGCTGCCGCGGGGGTAGCGATGTGGTTCGGTCTTCCGATGGCGAGTTATGCCTTACGGGAAACCGTGCACCAAGTGAATGAGTTTCGAGAAGCTGTTGCCCAGATCGAAGTGCTGCAACCGGAACACGTCGCCCCCAATCAGCGAGACGATCAATCGCTCGATCCAGGCGACGTTGCTGGCAATGGTCGGCTCGCCGCACATTCGCCGAAGCATCTGGAGCAGCACGTCGCTGAGCCGATAGATAGAACGTTGGTCGGCAAGGATCACGACCAAATGATCCGACAGTTGCTTCAGGAGTACTACGGCCCCCATACCTCCTGGCGCACTCGTCACCCGCTCTGCGTTGAAGAGCCTGAAACGATGAATCGCATGAAGATTTTCTATGGCGAGCGAGCGATCCCCGATGTGCTTGAAGATATTGGACCACTGCCGCCCCCTGACACCTTGCGGGAAGCAGCCCAAGCCCATTCACCAGTAGGCATTTCCGTAAAAGTCGATGGAGAGTCTACGTCCCAACGCGTGGTATTTGACGGATCACGATGGAAAATCGTCTGGTCGCATGTCTGGGATTCGCACCTCAGCTCTTTGGGAATCACGCGACCGAACCGAATAACTATTCTTGTTGATCACGGCACCTTTGAACGCAGGGACTTCCATACAGCGAGGGTCCTTCTTCAGAACCCGCTGAAAGTTCCTCTGTGGGCAACAATACGTCTTCGCTCTAATATCATGGAAGCGCCATTGGTAGATACGCTGCTGTATGACATAAAACCTGGTGAAACTAAGTCGACGACGGAAAAGTTTAGAGCGGAAGTGGTTTTCCGAGAGCTGTGGGAGGATCGCACCTGGTCTATTGACTGGGAGCTGAAAGCCAAAGGTTTTGATCTCAACGAACTTATGGAAGTAGACCTCATCGTCAATGATGAGGATTTTGCTCGCTATACAACTATCCCTAAAAACGCGCGGCTCGTAAAAAGAAGCGTCCGGTCGAACTGAAGAGTCTCTTCGAAAGCGACTAGGCGAGCACTGAGTACCTGCTGAGATCAGGGCCGGCGCGCACTCTGGGTAATTTGGGCTGGCGCGGCAAGCCTGTGTTTGCGATGATCGGCTTCGTCAGGAGTTCCCCTCGAAGCCTTCGTTGGAGATACAGTTGTGGCAACGGATACCAATGCCGTTCTGGACATGGATGTCAAAAGCATTCTGGAGGAGTTTACCGACCTGCCGGATCCTCGATCGCACATCAACCGCCTGCACCTTCTTGGGGACCTGGTGGTCATCTGCATCATGGCGGTCATCGCAGGCGAGGAAGGGCCGCGGGCGATAGGGCTGTGGGGGAAAAGCAATGAGGGCTGGCTGAAGGGCCGGTTGCGGTTACCGAATGGAGTTCCGGCACACGACACAATCGGGCGGGTGCTGATGGCGCTGAAGCCGGCCGCCTTTCAGGCTTGTTTTGAGAACTGGATCCGCCGGCTGGCCGCGAACCGCGAGGGCAAGGAGCGGGAGATTATCGCCATCGATGGCAAGTCCCTGCGTCGCAGCCATGACCGAGCGGCCGGGCTTGGCCCGCTGTGCGTGGTCAGTGCGTGGGCGGTTCGCAGCGGCATCAGTCTGGGCCAGTTGGCCACAGAGCAGAAGTCGAACGAAATCAGCTTCATTCCCGAGCTTTTGGACGCAATCGATGTCAAGGGGTCGATCGTCACGATCGACGCTGCAGGGTGCCAGAAAGCGATCGCGGCCAAGATCATCGAGGTCGGCGGAGATTACGTCCTGACACTGAAAGGCAACCAGGAAGCGCTGCACGAAGCTGTCGTGGAGTGCTTCGACGCGCACGTGGAAAACGACTTCTCCTCCCCGGGGCTCCGCACGCACACCGAGACGCTCAACGGGCACGGGCGAACGGACGAGATCACCTACTGCCAGATGTCGGTTCCTGCCGATCTGCCGGGCAAGCAACACTGGAAGGGGATGAGAACGATCGGCGTAGCCATCCGGACGAGCACGCAAGCGGACAAGACGACCCTCGACGTTCGGTACTCCATCAGCTCACTTCGCATCGGTATCAAACAGTTCGCAGCAAGCGTCCGAGGGCATTGGGGCATCGAGAACACATTGCATTGGTGTCTGGACGTTACCTTCAGGGAGGACGAAAGTCGTGTCCGTAATCGCATCTTGGCTGACAATATTGCCTGGCTGAAACGCTTCGCGATCAGCCTGCTGAAGCAGGTCAACGACACGGAGAGCATCGCCATGCGGCGAAGGATGGCCGGCTGGAATCCCGCCTACCTCTTCAAAGTCCTGCAAATCCCAGCGTAAAGTGTGCGTCGGCCCTGCGGACAAGCCCTGGGAGATGGGGCCAAAACATGGGCAAAGCGTCGATTGGATCAATCATATCGAATGGTCGCCGACGCTCGGGCGCCGGAAACGTGGTCGATCATCCGCTGGATCAGCCCACGGGCCGTGGCGTCGGCCCCATACAGCCGCAGCGCCGCCTCCCACTTCAGCCGCTCCTCCGACATGGCGCTGTCGCGGCCGCGGATCTCCCGGCGAATCGCGTCGCGGGCCCAGGCGAACATCGCCGCGGCCCGCGCCACGCGAGCGTGTGCGGGCAGCGCGTCCTGGGCGGCGCGGAAGCGGGCTTCGAGCGAAGACGCCGTGGCAACCATGGGCCCTTCGTACGGCAACCCGCGGCGCCGCGGAACCCGGCGGACCGCCGACTTCGTTCAGCCGATCGTGATCGGCTCTCCAACCGCCGGTGCCTTCGCGGCGGCGAGCCCCGCGGACTCGACCCGCCGGGCCCAGGCTATGGCGTCCTGCTCGATCGGCGGCCAGGTGCCGTAATGGCTCGGCAGCGCGAGCTTGGGCTTGAGGAGCCGGACCGCCTCGACCGCGTCGTCCGGGCCCATCGTGAACAGGTCGCCGATCGGCAGCACCGCCACGTCGAGCCCCCTCCCCTGCACCGGCCTGCCGATCCGCTCCATGTCGGAGAACAGCGCCGTGTCGCCGGCGATGAAGACGCGCACGCCCCCCACGTCGAGCAGCCAGCCGGCCGGATTGCCGCCGTACGATCCATCCGGCAGGCTCGACGAGTGGTGGGCGATCTCCATCTTCGCCCGGCCGCCGGGCACGGCGACGCTGCCGCCGAGGTTCATCGGCTGCACGCGGTCCACCCCCTGCTTCCCCAGCCACTGGGCGATCTCCCAGTTGCAGAACACCTGCGCCCGCGTCCGCGTCGCGATCGCCACGAGATCGGCGACGTGATCGAAGTGGCCGTGCGTCACGAGAATCGCGTCGCAGGCGACGTCGTGCGCCTTCATGCAGGCCGTCGGGCACTCGTCGAAGAACGGGTCGACGAGCAGCGTTCCCTGCCCCGTGTCGACGAGCCAGGTGGCGTGTCCGGTCCAGGTGAGATTGATCGGCATCGGGAAAGGCTCCGGGAGATGGAAAGGCAACGCGGTTCGCTGAGGACGGCGGGGGCCGGGGCTGGCCGGACGCGACGATTATAGGAACGTCGTCAGGGGTCGCGGCCCGATGCCAACGGCTCGGGGCAGGCACCGGCCGCGGCGAGCCTGCGGGCGATGGCCGCGGCGAGGATCTGCAGCTGCACGAGTTGGCCGACCGCATGCTCGTCCACCCGCGGCAGGAGAATGGTCACGGGCGGCCGGCTTGCCTCGCCGGCCGCCGCGTCGGGCCCGGCCGCACTCGCGACATCGGGCCAGGGGCGGCCGACCAATGCATCGAGGCCGTCGGCATCGTGACACAAGGCTCCGACCGCGGGCACGACGAGCGGGTCGCGGCGGGGTGCGCCAACCGCGAGATGCATGTCGAGCATTCCCCCCGCCCCGCCGGCAACGCCGCGCTGCACGCACGCGTCGTGCCACCGGCTGACCGCCTCCAGCCGCGTGCCCGGTGTTGCGATCATCTGCACGTGCATCCCGCGGCCGGCCGCGAGATGCAGACCAGCGGCAATCTGGAGCACGGGATTGACCTCGGCCGGCGCCTCGCGAAACCGGCGCGTGACCGCCGCCGCCCCCTCCAGGAACCGCACGACGTCGATCCCCGCGATCGCCGCCGGCAGGAGGCCGGCCGCAGTGAACACGAGACAGGCCTCCGGCAGCGCGGGGTCGATCGCGAACGCGTGGCGGCAGCCGACCGCCCGACCGACCGCTGCGAGCCGGCTCGACCGGGCCGCGATCGGGATCAGCCGTTCCGCACGCCGGCTGGCATCTCCTCCGCGGGTCTCGTCGAGCGCCGCCAGAAAGAGCCGCGTCGTCAGCGCCGTCGATGGCGTCGATGCAGCGGCACCGCGATCGGCGACGAGCAGCGCCCAGCGCTCGAGCAGGTCGTCGCTCCGCGGCCGTCCCGCCGGCGCGACGAGATCGAGCAGCCCCTGCACGAGGTCGTTGTCGAACGCGGCGCCGGTGAACGACAGCCTCGGCCGGCCGCCGCGTTCGCCGCGCGCAAGTTCGTTGTGCAGGGGATGGCAGCAGGTCTCGAAGAGCAGCCGCGGCCCGTGGAAACAGCCGCCGGCACCGATCACGATCAGGCGATCGACCTCGTCCCGGATCCGGTGGGCCGCCTGAAGAATCGCATACAGGTCGCTCTGCGGTCGGCAGGTCATGTAGTCGCCGAGCAGCCGGTCGGGGAGATCGAGGCCCGCGGTCTCGGCTCCGGCCCGTTCCCCGGCATCGTCGCCGCTGGCCGGGCGGGGCCGGTCAAGGGTGGCCAGCAGGGCGGCCAGCAGGGCGGCGAGCAGGTCGGCCCGGGCGGCGGCGAGCCGCGGCGCCAGCAGGGCCAGCCCGCGCGGCTCGAGGCCACCGGCAGCGAATGCCGAAGACAGGTCGACCTGCAGCGGCTCCGTGGGGGGCTTCGGCCGGATGACGCTCATGCGACGAACTGCAGGGGATCGTTCCGCCGGTCGGGATCGGGCCGGCGCGGCTGTTTTCACCGCGCCCTTGGCCGCCGGGAAAAACCGGCGAAACTGTACCGCAGCCGGCGCCGGGGCGACAACGAGCCGCCCCGCACGCGCTGCCGCGCCGGCCGCACCACCACCGGAGACTCGCCCCCGTGACCGAGCATGACCTGATCCGCGAACTCGCCGAGAAGAACAGCACGAAGATCGTCATGCTCGTGGCCGACGGCCTCGGCGGGCTGCCGCTCGAGCCGGGGGGGCGCACGGAACTGGAGACGGCCCGGACGCCGAACCTCGACCGACTCGCGGCCCGGGGCACGAGCGGCGGGAGCGTCCCCGTGCTGCCCGGCATCACGCCCGGCTCCGGCCCCGGGCACCTCGGCCTGTTCGGCTACGACCCGCTGGCGTTCAAGATCGGCCGCGGCGCGCTCGAGGCGACGGGCATCGGCTTCGAGCTCGGCCCCCACGACGTGGCGGCGCGGGGCAACTTCTGTACGCTCGACGCCGCCGGCCTGATCAGCGACCGCCGCGCCGGCCGCATTCCCTCGGAGGAGAGCTTCAAGGTCGTCGAGCGTCTCCAGGGGGTGAAGATCGACGGCGTCGAGACGTTCGTGAAGCCAGTCAAGGAGCACCGCTTCGTCGTCATCTTTCGCGGGCCGGGACTCGACGGCGGCGTCGCCGACACCGATCCGCAGGCCGTCGGCGTGGTGCCGCTCGATCCGCAGCCGGTCACCCCGGCGGCCCGGCGCACGGCCGACGTCGCCAAGGAGTTCGTCCGCCAGACGCGGGCGATCCTCGCCGACGAGAAGAAGGCCAACGGGCTCGTGCTGCGCGGCTTCGCGGCGCAGCCGGCCCTGCCCTCCTACGCCGACCTGTACGGCCTGAAGGCCGCGGCCATCGCCGTCTACCCGATGTACAAGGGGCTGGCCCGGCTCGTCGGCATGACGCTCGTCGGCAACGCCCAGTCGCTCGACGACCAGATCGCGGAGCTGGAGAAGGCCTGGCAGGACTACGACTTCTTCTTCCTGCACTTCAAGTACACCGACTCGACCGGCGAGGATGGCGCCTTCGACCAGAAGGTGAAGCGGATTGAGGAACTCGACGCCGCCATCCCGCGGATCGAGAAACTGAAGCCCGATGTCCTGATCGTGACCGGCGACCACTCGACGCCCAGCCGGCTGAAGAGCCACAGCTGGCATCCCGTCCCCACGCTGCTCGTCGCCGACACCTGCCGGCCCGATGGGCTGACGGGCTTCTCGGAGCGCGACTGCCTGCGGGGCGGGTTCGGCATCTTCCCCGCCAAGCACCTGATGCTGCTGGCGATGGCCCATGCCCTGCGGTTCGGAAAATATGGGGCCTGATGGCCCGGGCGCAGTGCCGGGAAGCGAGCCGGACCGCGCGGCCGGACCCGGACTCCGGACCGTAAGGTAGAGTCGATGACTGGGTCGCGACCGGGTTCGCGGCCCCTTCCAGGAGCGCGACGACCAGCCCATGCCCCGCACGCACGACGAGGATCTGTTCCAGAGCTCGACGATGACTCTCGGCGAGCATCTGGAGGAGTTGCGGACCTGCCTGATCCGCGCCGCGGCCGGCTTCGTCGTGGCCCTCGTCTTCGGCTTCGTCCTCGCCCGCGGCGTCGTGCACCTCATCGAGCAGCCCCTGCGCCGGTCGCTGGAGCGCTACTACGGCGCCCAGGCGATCGAACTCACGAAGCAGTGGTCCCCCGCCGAGCATGGCGGCCGGCAGCTCCCCTATTCGACGGCGGAGGTCGAGGATGCGGTGCGCCGTGGCTGGTCGTTCGAGGTCCGCGAGGTGCACGTCGACCGGTTTCCCGGCGCGACCGGCGACGGGCTGGTCCTGCCTCCCGCGCCGACCGGCATGGCCACCATGCCTGCCGCGATGACCGGCAGCGCCACCCCGACGTCCGCCGCCTTCGACGCGCCGGGACTCGCGCCCGTCGTCCTCTGGATGCCGATGACCCGCGATCCGCGGGTCAGCATCACCACGCTCAGCCAGCAGGAGGCGTTCGGCATCTGGGTGCGGACGGCCCTGCTGGTGGGGATCGTCCTCTCCAGCCCGTGGATCTTCTACCAGATCTGGACGTTCGTGGCCGCCGGCCTCTACGCCCACGAGAGGCGCTGGGTATGGATGTTTCTCCCCTTCAGCATCGGCCTGTTTCTTGCCGGCGTCTTCCTCGCCTTCTTCTTCGTCTTCGACTTCGTCCTCGACTACCTGCTGCAGTTCAACCAGTGGCTGGGGCTCGACCCCGACCCGCGCATCACCGAATGGCTGTCGTTCGTCCTCATCCTTCCCCTCGGCTTCGGGATCGGCTTCCAGCTGCCGCTGGTCATGCTCTTCCTGGAGCGGATCGGCGTCGTGGAGCGGGAGACCTACACGAGCCACTGGCGGTTCGCGGTGCTGGCGATCGCCATCGTCTCGGCCGTGCTCACGCCGGCCGACCCCTACAGCATGCTGTTCCTCGCCCTCCCCCTCTGCCTGCTGTACTTCGGCGGCATCGCCCTGTGCCGCTGGTTCGGCGCCGCCGACGCCCCGGAACGGCGTCAACTCGCCACGAAGGCGAGCCAGTAGAAGACGGAGCCCGTGACGGCCGTGCACACGAGGTCGAGGGCCGCGAGCCGGGCCATCCAGCGGTGCCGCGGACCGTGGGCTCCCGGCGCGGGCGGCCGCGGGAAACGCCGCACGGCCTCGGTCGTCACCCAGGCGAGGAGCACGAACGTGGAGACGGCGAACAGGAGATGGATGCCGAGGGCCACGAGCACGCCCGTCGGCCACCAGGCGTTCCCCCCCGGCAGCCAGGCCGCCCGGGCCCGCTCCCGCCAGTCGCTCACCAGCCGGACGTCGATCTCGAAGATCACGATCGCCGCCGCCAACGCGGCGACGATGAACAACTGCAACCGCTTGTGGACGTCGTAGCGGCCGCGGCGGACGGCGGCGATGCTCCAGCCGAGCACCGGCAGCAGAGCGAACAGGCCGACGAGCACCACGTCCATCCCCAGCGACGCCCGCGTGCCGAGAAAACCGTCGATGCCGGCAGGCTGGCGGGTCGCGGTCGCTTCCTGATCGTGGGGCACGGTGCGTCTCGCGGGGCAAAAGGCCGGGGGCGGCGGGTGGGGACGCGGGGATTGTAGGCTGCAGCGGGTGTTCCTGCAGCCGTGCAGCGAGGCGGGTTCGGGGGGCCGGGGTATGCTTGTCGCCGGCACGCGCCGCGGCCGAGTGGCGAAACTGGCAGACGCACGGGACTTAAAATCCCGTGGAGAGCGATCTCCGTGCGGGTTCGATCCCCGCCTCGGCCATTTCCCCCGCGCGGCCTTGCTTTGCCGCCTGCCGATCGCTATTCCCCGCCCCATGGACGCAACGATCCCGGCGACGATCAACGGCGGAACGCGGGGCGGACTCGCCATCTGGCTGCCCTGGCTGCTGTCACCGGCGTGCCTGCTCCTGCCGATCGGCGGCTGCGGCGTGGCGGCCGCTGTCCGGCGGCCCCAGCAGGCTGCCGCGCGCCAGCACCAGGCCGCCCCGGTGCCGGCGACGGAAGCGGTCGCAACGGTCGGAACGATCGCGCCGCACGTGCGCTGATCCGCTCCGGGCGGCAGCCGTCCAGCCGTCGCGTTCCTGCCGGCCGGGCAGTGGCGGGCCCACGGAACCTGGACTAGGGTTCTGGACGGGGCCGGCACCGGCTCCGTGGAGAACCTGCATGTCGCTTCGATCCCGGATCGCCGTCGCCACCGCGCTGCTCGTGCTTGCCACCGTCATCGTCACCACGCTGGTGCAGATGCTGGTGGCGTTCACCACGAGGTCGAGCGGCGATGCCATCTGGTGGCACGCCGTCGCCGCAGGTGCCACCGTCGTCGGCGTCGGCATCCCGGCGCTGCTCGCGGCCCTCTGGCTGGCCCGCTGGCTCGGCGCCCCGGTGCGGGAGGCGGTCGCGGTCGCGGAGGCGATCGGTTCGGGGGATCTCACGGCGACGCCGGCCAACGGGGAGCGGCACGAGTTCGGCCGCCTGCTCTCGGCCCTCGGCACGATGAGCGGCTCCCTCGGCGGCCTGATCGGCCGGATCAAGTCGGCGGGGGCGCACCTCGCCGAGGTCGAACCGCGGGTGACGACGGCGCTCTTGAAGCAGGAGCGGGCGGTCCGCAGCGTCAGTCAATCGGCCAACGAGATCTCGGCCTCGGTGGCCCAGATCTCGGCCACGAGCGAGCAGCTCCTCGAGGCGACCGGGAGCGTGACCGGCGTCGCCCGCGAGGCGGCGCAGGTGGCGGACCAGAGCCGCGGCGGGCTGGAGAGCATGGCGGCCTCCATGCGGCAGCTCGACGAGGCGATGAACGCCTTTACCCGCAAGCTGGCGACGATCAGCCAGCGGGCCAGCGGCATCACGGCGGTCGTCACCACCATCGCCAAAGTCGCCGACCAGACCAACCTCCTCTCGGTCAATGCCACGATCGAGGCGGAAAAGGCCGGGGAGTCGGGCCGCGGCTTCCGCATCGTGGCCCAGGAGATCCGTCGGCTGGCCGACCAGACGGCGTTGGCCACCAAGGACATCGAGCGCATGGTCCGCGACATGCAGACCGCCGTGTCGAGCGGCACCATGGAGATGGACCGCTTCCGCAACGAGGTCAGCGCCCGGATCGGCGAGGTCGCGGAGGTCAGCGCCTCGCTGGGGCGGATCATCGAGCCGGTGCAGGCGGTGACGCGGTCGCTCGATCAGGTGCACGGGGGCGTCGAGGCGCAGTCGCAGGGCGCCCGCCAGATTCGCGATGCCATGGAGATGCTGCGGGCGAACGCCGGGGATTCGGCGGCGTCGCTGGCCATGCTCACCGGCGCGGTCGACGAGTTCCGCCGGAGCATCGGGGAACTCAACGCCGAGGCGGCGAAGTTCCGCACGGCCCGCTGAACCGGCGACGAGCCGAAAACCGAACAGCTAGCGCCGCACCGACTGGCGGGCGGCGAGGAAGCGGCGCAGGCCGGTCACGATCCGGTGGGGCGGCTGGGCCCCGGACTGGGTGAACAGCGGCGTCTGGCCGTCGTCGGTGACGATCAGTTCGACCCCGTCGGCCGGCAACTCGGCCCCGCCGAGCAGGGTCTCGAGGGCGGCGGAATCGGAGGGCGTGGCCTGCTCCGCGGGGGGCACCTGAGCGACGACGAAGTGGTCCCTGGCGAGCGACTCGAACTCCGGGTCCTTGATCAGGGAGGCCACCCGCGTTGTGGCGGTCTTGTCTCCCGGGCGGGAAACCATCAGCAGCAGGGGCCGCTTGGTGTCCCGGGCGGTCTCCACCGCGTCGTTCAGCGGTGACTGCTCCTTGTCGCCCCCGGCCACGGTCTTCGGCTCCCGGGCCGGGAGATGGTCGTCCAGGGCCGCCAGCCAGGCGTCGGCCGGCTGGCCCTTGTATCCAGCCTGGGCCGTGATCCGGGCCCCGTCCGGGGCGATGAGGACGGTGCTGGGAAACGCTCGGACCCCGTATTTCACGCACACCTTGGACCTGGCCTGGCGCTCCTCCTGGCTGATTCCCTGCTGGGGCAGGTCGATCAGGAGCAGGATGACCCGGTCCTCGGCCCAGCGGTTAAAAGCCTCTGTATGGAGCACCTTTTCCTCGAGCGTCCGGCAGTGGACGCACCAATCGCTGCCGGTGAACACCGTCAAAATCGGCTTGCCAGTCTGCTCGGCGCTGGTCAGGGCGTCCTCGTAGCTGGCCAGCCACCGGTCCGCGGCCGCGGCCGGCAAGGCGGCGACGAGGGCCATCACCAGGGACAAGAGCCGTGTGAACCGCAAGGAGCGGGGAAAAGACAGGGCCGAAACATGAGCCTTGCGGGCCGTAGCGTGCAGAGTCATCGTCATGTTCCCTCCTTGAACCCTCGACTCAACTCATCGGGCGGAACTGCTCCGTTCCGCGAGGGCGTAGCGGTCAAAAGCCAGCCAGAAGGCTAGCGGGACGGGGTGATTCTGTAAAACTCTGCGGATCACGCAGTTTATGCAGACTCCTCAAACACCCCAAAAGCCTTCTAGATGGGGAACATTGGTATTGTGGGGAACTAGAAATCGCCTCGTGCTTTGCGTCACTTCGGGGTCGGGAGGCTGGTTGCTGGGCGCTGCGAGCAGGGGGGGGCGCCGGCTCGGGGGCGGCAAAAGTCGCCGCTTCGCGGTCCTTTGGATTGTCGCTGGGGCGAGGATACGCCCCACGCTCCTCGAGCGTTTGCCGACCCCCGAGCCTCGTCCTACGAGAGTCCGGCTCAACCGGCTGCCGGGAGGGCGACCTTCCAAGGGCCTGACACAGGAGCGGCGACGTTCACCTTGAAACCAGCCGCCGGCCCGGGGGCGGCAAAAGTCGCCGCTTCGCGGTCCTTTGGATTGTCGCTGGGGCGAGGATACGCCCCACGCTCCTCGAGCGTTTGCCGACCCCCGGGCCTCGTCCTACGAGAGCCCGGCTCAACCGGCTGCCGGGAGGGCGACCTTCCAAGGGGGGTGGAGGCCTGCCGCAAAAAGTGGCGAGGCCCACCGTTTCCGGTGGGCCTCGCTTGAAAGCGGAATGCCCGGCGGCCTGGAGGGCCGCCGCCGCCCGGCGTGGTGAACCTTGGCTTCACCACCGCCGGGCCAAGGCTGCCGGGGCCATGGATGGCCTGCCACCAAACGGCGAGGCCCACCGTTTCCGGTGGGCCTCGCTTGATAGCGGAATGCCCGGCGGCCTGGAGGGCCGCCGCCGCCCGGCGTGGTGAACCTTGGCTTCACCACCGCCGGGCCAAGGCTGCCGGGGCCATGGATGGCCCGGCAGCCGTGCAATCAGAACTGCCAGATCGCGTCGCAGCCGCCGTAGAACTGGCCGAACTGGTCGTTGCTGCGGCCGAACGGCAGCGGCGTGCCGGCCTGGTCCGGCGAGTACCAGTCATAGCGGAGCTCCGGCCGGATGATCCAGTTCGTCGTCGGCTTCCAGTTCAGGCCCCACGTCATCTGCCAGAAGTTGCCCTGATACCCGGTCTGCGACGGGCCACCGACCCAGTAATTCCGCCACGGATTGAGCACACGATACCCGTTGTTGTCGCGGAACCACTCGAGCCGCAGGCCGCCCACCAGCGTCTCGCTGATGTTGTAGAACAGGTACTGGTTGATGCCGTACCACTGGGCCGTGCCCGCCTGTCCCCGACCGCTCGCCAGCGGGATCGCAAACGATCCGGCATTGAACTGCCAGCCGTTGTCGTTCTGGAACACGTACGTGATCTTGTCGTTGATCTCGTTCGTGTAGACCGTGCTGATGAGCGACCGGTTGCCGATCAGGTTCACGAAGTCGCCGGCCTCGTTGCCGCTCGACGTCGTGATCGTCAGGGCCTGGGTCTCGTCCGAGTTCTTGAACGTCACGCCACCGAGGAAGGCGGCGTTGCTGTTCGCCCCGGGGTAGCCGGGATTGGCGGCCGGGCCGAAGATGTTGATCGGGTCGCTGAAGTTGTCCCAGCCGTTCGTGATCCCGGCATACACCGTCATCTGGTCGTTGACCTTCCAGGTGTCGAGGATGCCGGTGTGAGTGAACGGCTCGCCGTACTGCATCGTGTAGGCGTGCGTGTAGAAGAAGTTGCCGATCGCCGGCACCACCTCGTACCCGATGATCGTGTAGAAGTGGCCGAACTTCACCGCATGGTCGCCGTAGCCCAGCTCACCGTAGATCTGCGGCATCGCCAGACCGTAGTCCTTGCTCGAGGCCCACGAGGGAGCCCCGACGACGCCGTACTGGTTCGGCTGGTTGAACAGGTTGCCGTCGAGGCCGCGGGCCGTGGTGAAGATGTAGTCGGTACCGTAGAGGAGGTCGACGCGACCACCCCAGTCCCAGCCGCCGTTCTCGGTGTCGAGCACCTTCTCGTTGACGAGGTACAGCTGGTTCAGCTGGCCCTGCCAATTGCGATCGTTGAACGTGATCGGACCGTTGAACGGGCTGCCCCAGTTGTTGGCCCCGATCCCGGCGGCGAACCAGCCGTAGGTCGAGATGCCCCGCTTCTTGAGGACTTCCAGTTCCAGGTAGCGCTCGGGGGCCGACTCGACCTCCTCGGCCGCCTCCTGGGGCGGCAGGGCGCGGAGCTGGTAGGCATCCTCCTGCGGAACGTTCGCCATCACCGGCGGCGTGCCCACGGGTGCCTGCACCGGCTGCTGGGCCGATACGCTGCCGCCACTGGCGGCGACCGCGGCGGTGACGAGACCGGCTGCCACCCACTGTGGCAGATTGAACTTAATCGAGCGCATGATGGTCGCATCCCCCCTAGGTATGTGTAGTTGACGCCCGGCATCCTTCGCCGCACGTCATGCGTGCTCAAACATGGAACCGAGCACGCTCCGCCAGGCCGCGCCCGTCCCGCCCCCATCCTGATGCGGTATCGGCCGCGGCCTGCGATTCCGCCGCCCCGCGGGAACGGCGTCGGCAAGGTTTCCCCGACCGGACCGGCACCGTGTCACACTGTGACGGCTGCGAAAACGGTCCGCTCAGCCGGCCGGGGCGAACGCCCCCTCGAGCAGGGCGGCGAGGAAGGCCTCGGGGGAGAACGGCTCCAGGTCGTCGGCCGACTCCCCGACCCCCACGAACTTCACCGGCAGGCCGAACTGCTCGGCCACCGGCACGATCACGCCGCCCCGGGCCGAGCCGTCGAGTTTGGCGAGCACGATGCCGGTGCAGGCGGCCGCCTCCTTGAAGCCCTTGGCCTGCGAGAGGGCGTTCTGCCCCGCCGTGGCGTCGATCACGAGCAGCGTCTCGTGGGGCGCGTCGGGGATCTGCTTGGCGATCACGCGCCGGATCTTGCCCAGCTCCTGCATCAGGTTCGACTGCGTCTGCAGTCGGCCGGCGGTGTCGATGATGCACACGTCCACGTTCTTCGCCAGCGCCTCGGCCACGGCCCGGTGGGCCACGCTGGCCGGATCGCAGCCGGTCTCGCCGCGGACGATGTCGGCGCCGATCCGCCCCGCCCACATCGCCAGCTGCTCGACGGCGGCGGCCCGGAACGTGTCGCCGGCCCCGAGCAGCACCCGCTTGCCGTCGCGGGCGAAGAGCCGGGCGAGCTTGGCGATCGAGGTCGTCTTGCCCGAGCCGTTGACGCCCGTGACGAGGATCACGGTCGGCCCGCTCGCCGCCGTCGCGAGCCGCGCCTCGGCAGGACGCAGCCGGGCGAGCAGCTGCGTGCGGATCGAGTCGAGCACCACGTCGGGATCGACGACGCGGGCCCGGAGCCGGCCCTGGACGTCGGTGACGATCGCGTCCGCGGCCCCGGGCCCCATGTCGGTGCGCACCAGCGCCCCGCGCAGTTCTTCCAGGAAGGCCTCGTCCACGAGCCGCCCCTCGCGCTTGAACAGGTCGCGGACGTCGGTCTGCAGCACCTGCGCCGTCTTGGCGAGTCCGGCCCGGAGCCGGTCGAGGAAGCCCGGCCGACCGACCGCCGGCTCCGCCGTGGGAGACGCTGCCGCGGCCCCCGCGTCAGGGAGCGGCTCCGCTGCGCTGGCCGCCTCCGCGGCGGCGGGCTCTTTGCGTCCGAAGCGAAACAGTGCCATGGTCCTCCGCTCCCGTCAGGCCCCCGCCATGTCGGCGAGCACGGCACCGAGGATGCCGGCCACGAACCGGGGCGACTCCTCGTTGCCGTAGCGGCGGGCCAGTTCGATCGCCTCGTCCACGACCACCGGTCCCGGCGTCTCGGTGTCGAGCAGTTCGTGCATGGCGATCCGCAGCACGGCCCGATCGGTGATCGCCATCCGCGCCACTCGCCAGTTCCGCGACCGGGCCTCGAGCAGGCCGTCGATCTCCTCACGGCGGCGCTCGACGCCCGCGACCAGGCTGGCGGCGAAGGCCACGAGCGGAGCCGACCGGAGCCGGTCCGCGAGGAACCGCTCTCGGCCGTCGGCCGCGACGCCCGGATTGAGGTCGGCCTCGTAGAGGACCTGCATGGCGACTTCGCGGGCCCGGCTGCGGCGGCTCATGCGGACCGCTCCGTCCCGCCGGCCGCGGCCACCTGCCCGAGCACGCCGATCATCTCGATGACGGCGGCGGCCGCCTCGGCCCCCTTGTTGCCGGCGAAGCCGTCCGCCGCGTCCCCGCCGGCCCGGGCCATGGCCTGGGCCAGCGACTCGCAGGTCAGCACGCCGAAAGCCACCGGGAGGCCTCGGCACCGCGCCACCTGCTCGATGCCGAGGGCGACGGCCCGGGCGATGTGCTGATCGTGGCTGGTCTCGCCGCGGATCACCGCCCCGAGGCAGACGACGGCGGCATAACGTCCGCTGGCGGCGAGCCGATCGGCCGCGAGCGGCAGCTCGAACGAGCCCGGCACCCAGGCGACGTCGATCGCCGCGGCCGGCAGGCCGGACCCCGCGAGGACGGCCTCCGCGGCAGCGAGCAGGCGGCGTGTGATCGGCTCGTTCCACCGGGCCACGGCGATCGCCACCCGCGTGCCCGCGGGAAGCGGGGCAGCCGCGGCGGCGAAGATCAACGGGCTCGGGGACGCGACGGCCGCGGTCATGCATGCCCCTGCGGCTTGAGGCTGGCGAGGAACTGGGCGTTCGACTGCGTCTTCGTGAGGCGGTTGACGAGCAGTTCCATGGCGTCGGTCGGATTCATGTCGCCGAGCACGCGCCGCAGGACGCAGATCCGCCTGAAGTCGTCCGGCTTGAGGAGCATCTCCTCGCGGCGCGTGCCCGAGCGGTTGATGTCGATCGCAGGGTAGACCCGCTTGTCCACCAGCCGCCGGTCGAGCACGATCTCCAGATTTCCCGTCCCTTTGAACTCCTCGAAGATCACGTCGTCCATCTTGCTGCCGGTGTCCACCAGCGCCGTGGCGATGATCGTCAGCGAGCCCCCTTCCTCGACCTTGCGGGCGCTGCCGAAAAACCGCTTCGGCCGCTGCAGGGCGCCGGCATCGACGCCACCGGAAAGAATTTTCCCTGAGCTCGGCACCTCGGAGTTCCAGGCCCGGGCGAGCCGGGTGATCGAGTCGAGGAAGATGACCACGTTGCAGCCGCACTCGACGAGCCGCTTGGCCTTCTCGATCACCATCTCCGCGACCTGGATGTGCCGGGCGGGGTTCTCGTCGAACGTGGAGCTGATCACCTCGCACGACGGCCCGCGGACCTGTCGCTCCATGTCGGTGACCTCCTCGGGCCGCTCGTCGATGAGGAGCATGAACACATAGGCATCGGGATGGTTGGCGAGCACCGCCTTGGCCATCTTCTGCAGCAGCACCGTCTTGCCGGCCCGCGGCGGGCTGACAATCAGGCCGCGCTGGCCGAAGCCGATCGGCACGATCAGGTCGACGACCCGCATCGCGACCTCTTCCGGCGTCGTCTCGAGCACGATCCGCGCGTCGGGATGGAGCGGCGTCAGGTCGTCGAAGAACTTCCGGGCGGAGAGCTTGGCCGGATCCTCGCCATTGATCGCCTCGACCCGCAGCAGGGCGAAGTAGCGCTCGCTCTCCTTCGGCGGCCTGATCTGGCCGGCGACGGTCATGCCGTTGCGCAGGCCGAAGCGGCGGACCTGGCTTGGCGACACGTAGATGTCGTCGGGGCACGACAGGTAGTGGGCTTCGGGGCTGCGCAGGAAGCCGAACCCGTCGGGAAGAATCTCCAGCGTCCCCTCGCCGAACATCAGCCCGTTGAGCTTCACCCGCTCACGCAGGATCCGGAACACGAGGTCGTGCTTTTTCTCTCCTTCGACCTCGCCGATGTTCTGCTGGCGGGCAAGATCGAGGAGTTCCGCCATGCCCAACTTCTGCAGGCTGGCGATCTGGGCGTCGGATCGCTTCAACGACTCGTAGTGGGCCGAGATGTCGATGCCGTCACGGAACTCGGCCGCAATCTCTTCCGCGAGGGACATGGGCTCGGAATCGTCGAGGCCGGGATCGTCCGCTGACTGGGGTGGGTCGGATGGTGCCATGGCGGGGCCTGGGGTGGGAGCCGATGCTCCCGGACAAGGCTTGGGAATCAAACGGAAGCTCGCCGGGCGGGAGCATGCCGCGGCGGGTCGGATGGTGAAGGGCAGCGAGCGAGGAGCGAGGGGCGGGGACGGGAAGGCGCGGGAAGATTGCAGCTCGAAGGGTCTCCGGGTCAATCCGGGAGACCCGCCCAGATGCGATCGACCTGTTGGCGAGTATAGGCTGCGTCGCCGGAAGCATCCACGGCGAGCAGCTGCCCCGCGACGACCGGCCCGCCAGCGGCCCCTGCCTCCCAGGCCCGTTCGCGGGCCGCCACGTGGTCCGCGGGCCAGCCCCGGCCGGCAAGACGGCTGCCCCGGACCTGTTCGTCGCACTCCACGGCCACGATGAGGTCGCAGGTCGCCGCCCACCCGGATTGGACGAGCAGGGGCACATCGAGCACGGTGACGCGGCGGCCGCCGCCCGCCTCTTCCTCGCGGCGCAGGGCGTGGAGCCGGGCCTCGATCCGGCGGCGGACCCGGGGATGGACGATCGCCTCCAGGTCGCGGAGCGCCGCGGCGTGGGCAGCGGTCGTTCCGAAGACCCGTTCGGCGAGGGCCGGGCGGCGGACATGCCCAGCGGCGTCGAGCACCCCGGCACCGAACCGGGCCACGATTTCGGCGCGGGCGTCCGACTCCGCGAGCACCTCATGGGCGAGGGCGTCGGCATCGATCACGGACGCCCCGAGGTCGGCGAACATCCCCGCCACGGTCGACTTGCCAGCCCCGATCTTGCCGTGGAGTCCGATGATGAACATGCCCTGTTTTCACCCACCCCCCGGCTGCCTGCAAGCGTCAGCGATACCTGTCCCTTTCCCGGAACTCCGAGGAGCCGTCAGGGATGCCTGTCCCTTTCCTGTTCCTGTCCCTTTCCTGTTCGGCTGTTGCCGGAATGCCTGTCCTGTTGGCTGCTGCGCTGTTGGCTGCTGTTGGCTGTTGCCGGAACCCCGAGGAGCCGGTCGGAGGCACGCGCAGGAGTCCGGGGTGCTTTGCCTGCACCACAGGACGAACCATCACGCCCGAGACCACAACGGCAAAGTCCCCCGGCGACGAGCATGCCTCCGACCGGCGGCTGCGCACCGGAAGACATCGCCGGAACGCCTGTCCTTTTGGCGGCTCTTCTTTTGGCGGCTCTTTTGGCGGCTTTTGGCGGACATTCGGGCGGGTAGACAAAATCAGACGGCTCGTGGCCCCTTGGTGCGGCCCGGTGGAGGAGAGACGGTGGCAGCCACACTCGTTGAATCGCTCGCCGGCGGCGATCCGGAGGCCTTTGCCGCCCTCTACGACCGGCTGGCCGGCCGGCTCCTCGCCGCCGCCCGCACCATGACCGGGTCGGCCGCCGACGCCGAGGACGTCGTCCAGGATCTGTTCGTCGATCTCGCCCGCGGCCGGGCCCGCCTCACCGTCGTCATCGATCTCGAGGCCTACGTGTTCACGATGCTCAGAAACGCCATCCGCCGCCGCAGCCGACGGCATGCGATCGACCGCCGAGCCGTCCTCGCCGTCGCCGCGCTGCGCCGAGAAGCCGGAGGCTGCGGCACGTCGCAGCCTCTCCTGCCCGACGACGCGCTGGCGGCGGCCGTGGCCGCGCTCCCTGAAGTTCAGCGGGAAGTCGTGGCCCTGAAGATCGACGCCGGCCTGACGTTCGCCGAAATCGCCGCCGTCACCGGCACGAGCCTCAACACGGCCGCCAGCCGCTACCGCTACGCCCTGGAAAAACTCCGCACCGTCCTCCGCGACGATGACGAGGAGACGCCATGACAAAGCCCGTCGATCCACGGTTCGCCCCGCATCTTGATGGTATCGAGCAGCGGCTCGTCGATCGTGCCACCCGAGCCGGGCTGCCCGTGCCCGCCGGGCACCGCGATCGGGTACTCGCCGCCGTGCGCGACGCGCTCGCCGGCAGCCTGACCACGCCCGCCGCCCCGCCCCCCGGCCTCGACGCCGGCGGCAGGGCGGCACTCGGCGCGATGGCGATCTCGGCCCTCGTCGTCATCGTCGGCCCGTGGCTCGCCATCGCTGGGGCGATAGCGAGGGGGACGGAGCGCACCGCCGAACCTGTGATCGTCGCCCAGGCCCGAGCTGCGGGGATCGACCTGCCAGTGCACGACGACCGGTTCGCGTTGCAGGTGGCGACGACGCGTGACGCGAACCACGCACTGATTTCCGATGCCGGCGATCTGCCACACGCCAGGCGCCGGGAGATCGGGCGCCTGAAAACACTCCTCGAGGAGCTACTCTGACATGGCCTATGCTCTGTTCTTTGTGTTCGTGATCGTCGCCTGCCTGATGTGGACGGCCGCATGCACGGCCTGTGTAGCCCGGCTCCGTCCCGGCTGGCTCCGCCGGATCATCGTTATCGCGGCCATCGCCGTGCCCTGCCTGACGGTGGCGCCCTGGCTGCTGCTGACGGCAGGCCTCGCGCAGGCCGGGCTCTACCACAATTGGTTCGCCCCCACGCTGGCGGCGGCACTGGCCGTGGTGGTCGGGGGCGTGTGGATCGTGCGGACCGGGCTGGCGCCGCAGGCGGCGCCGACCGCCGGGGGCTGGCCGCTCGTGCGTCTCGTGACGCTGTTGGTGCTGGCGAAGGTCGCCGCCGCGGCCACGCTCCTGTTCATCGACGAATCCGTCCGAGCAGACGTGCGGATGGCCCGGATCGAGGCGGCGCAGATCATGCAGTCCGTTGCGCCGCCGCAGCCCTTGCTCGACGACGACGCGGCCCCGCTCTACCTGCAGGCATTGGCCAGCCTCGACGCCGACGACGTGTTGACCGGCCCGGAGTCGCCACTGAGTTCGGCCCCCCCCCGCGTGGATGTCACGTCGGCCGCTGTCACCGATCTCCTCGCACGGCATGCCGGCACACTCGATGTTCTGCGCCGGGCGGCCGACAGGCCAGGCTGCCGGTTCGTTCGCGACTGGTCGCGGCCGTCGCTGGCGATGATTCTGGCGGACGTTGCATGGGTCCGGCAGGCGGCCCGCCTGCTGGCGATCGACGCCCGCCGCAGGGCTGCCGATGGAGACATGGCCGCGGCTCTGGCCGACGTGGTCCGCCTGCGAAGGATGGCCATGCATGTCGCCGCGGAGCCTTTTCTGATCTCGGGCCTCATCGGCGCGGCGGTCGATACCTGGAACTTGGAAACACTGGTCGCGATCCTGCCGGCGGTCACGGCCGCCGATGCCGCCGCGGCGGCCGAACCGGCGATCGATGACCTAGTTCGCGGGCCGGTGTCGTTCCAGCGTCACATCATCGGCGAGGAAGCTTTTGGCCTGGCGGGCATCGCGAGCCTCGCCGACGGCAGCCTGGCGGACGATGAAAACCTGCAAGTGGGCCCCCCTCCCCGCGGTGCCCTGATCCTGTTCCGCTGCTTCAGCCTGCCGAACGACCTTGCCATGTACAAGTCTTGCATGCGGCAGTCGCGTGCCCTGCTCGAACGCGCCGACATGCCGCGGAGCACCTTCCGGGAACTCGATCGCGAGGCCACGACGATCGGCAACGAGTTCATGGCTTCGCGGAAATCCGTGCTCGTCGGTATGATCGGTCCGGCGATCCATGCCATCCCGATCCATGCCATCCTCAAGGCGCAGACGTCCAATCGAGCCCGTCACCGTGCCGCCGAGATGATCCTCGCGGCGACGCGGGCCCGGCTGAAGACCGGCAGCCTGCCGGAGTCCGCCGATTCGCTCGTGCCCGAATTCCTCATCGCTCTGCCCGCCGATCCGTATCGCGACCAGGGCCCGCTCACCGTGAGGATCGACGCCGCCGGCTGGCTCGTGTATTCGGTCGGCCCCGATGGCGAAGACGACGGCGGACCGCCGCAGGACTCGGAACACGTCGACGGCAACGACGACGTCGGCCTGCGGCTCTCACGCTGATACGGCCCCCCACTTGATCGTCGCGCACCGAGCGGGCGTCCGGAATCGAATGACGGGAGGGGTTGCCCGTGCCCTCGAGCCGGCGTAGGTGGCCAGCGGAGCCCGGAGGGCGAGAGCGCAGCCACCTCCGAGTGAGCGGAGGGCATGGATGCCCGGAGCGAACGTCCGGGCGAGAGGGCACGGGCAACCCCGACCAGCGAACCGCGCGAGGCTCACACGTGAGCCGTCGAACTCGCCCCTACGCGTGGCACTCCGCCCACGTGTCTCCCGCATGGGCCGAGACGTCGAGGGGCACAGTCAGCGCGAGCGCCCCCTGCATCTCCTCGACGAGGATCGCGGTCGCGGCAGCGACCTCTTCCGGCGGACATTCGAGGAGCAGTTCGTCGTGGATCTGCAGCACGAGAGCCGCCTGCAGGCCCGCCGCCGCCAGCCGGCCGTGGACGCGGAGCATCGCCAGCTTGATCAGGTCGGCCGCCGACCCCTGCACGACGGTGTTCACCGCCGTCCGCTCCGGCAGCGTCAGTGCAAAACCCCCTGCCGCGGCCCGACGTCGGTCGCGGTCGCGGACGCCGGCGATTGCCCGGCGCCGGCCGAGGATCGTGGTCACGTGGCCGTCCCGCCGGCAGCGGTCGAGGACGTCGTCCATGAACGCCGCCGCGCCGGCGAACGTGCGGAAGTAGGCGGCGATGAACTCCGTTGCCTCGTCCTGCGGGATGGCGAGCGCCTTCGCCAGTCCAAAGCCGCTCTGGCCGTAAAGAATGCCGAAGTTCACCGCCTTCGCCGTCCGGCGCATCGCCGCCGTGACGTCGGCCGGGGCGACGTGAAACACGGCGGCCGCCGTCCGCGCATGGATGTCCGCGCCCGCGGCGAAGGCCGACTTCATCACCTCGTCGCCGGAGAGGTGGGCGAGGATCCGCAGCTCGACCTGCGAGTAGTCGGCCGCCACGAACCGCCAGCCGGCCACGCCGGGAAGGAAGGCGGCGCGGATCTGCTGCCCCTCCGCGGTGCGGATCGGGATGTTCTGCAGGTTCGGGTCGCTGGAACTGAGCCGGCCGGTGGCCGTGACCGTCTGGTTGAACGAGGTGTGGATCCGCCCCGTCCGGGCGTTGACGAGCGCCGGCAGGGCGTCGACGTAGGTGCTCTTGAGCTTGGCGAACTTGCGGTGCTCGAGGAGTTTGGCCGGCAGCGGATGGAGCGGGGCGAGCTCCTCGAGGACGTCGGCGTCGGTGCTCGGGCCGGTCTTCGTCCGCTTCACGACCGGCAGCGCGAGGTCGGTGAAGAGCACGGCCCGGACCTGCACCGGCGAGGCCAGCGAAAACGGCCGACCGGCCAGCGCCTGCACCTCGCGCTCGAGGTCGGCGAGCCGGACTGCGTAGTCCGCGGAGAGCGCGGCGAGCGCGGCGGTGTCGATCCGCACGCCGCGGCATTCCATGTCGGCGAGCACGGCGGCCAGCGGCAGTTCGACGTCGCGATACAGCGGCTCGAGGCTCGCGGCCGCGAGCCGGGCCGGGAGCACTTCTGCGAGTTGCCTCACGACCGCGCAGTGGCGGGCGGCATCCGCGGGCCCGGTCGGCCGGTCGATGCCGACCGTCGCGGCATCGGCTGCGGCGTCGGCCGGGATCACGTCGTGCCGCACGGCCGTCTCCACGAGGCCGAGGTTGCGCTCGCCGGCCTCGAGCAGGTAGGCGGCCAGCAGCGTGTCGAACCCGGCGCCGCCGAACGGCATGCCGGCCGCGCGGACCGCGACCGCCTGGGCCTTGAGATCGTGACCGTGCTTGGGCACGGCGGCGTCGGCGAGCAGACCGCGGATCGCAGGGCTCGTGGCGAGCGTGCCGGCATCGGCCCAGAGCGTGAGGCCATCCGCCGCCAGCGCGATGCCGAGCGGCGGAGCCATACTCGAGCCGGCGGGATCGCGGGCCACGCAGACGACGACCGGCGGC
>BJHK01000010.1:0-12217 GCA_014192425.1 Planctomycetia bacterium
CAGAACTCTTAATTGTACGGTTCCGTATATCCGCTGCGGGTCGCTATATAACGCAACGACTCCAGCGTTGTCTCCCAGCGTGGAAACTCCTGCACCGCAGACTCTTCCGGCACGCAGAGCACGGAATTCAGGCCTGTGATAAGCAGTGTATCAGCCGCATATCCCGCCGCAAGGCGGGATGCGGTTGTGCAACGATCTGGATAGCTCGTGCGGCACGGCGCGAGCCCGCCTCGGGGAACAGCCCTCGGGGAATGCAGTCGTGATGCATCGGCCTTCCCCGCGATAGCGAGTCGCCGGTTCACTGGCCAGCGATCGTGGTCCATGATGGGCACCGCAGCCGAACGACCGGCCGACGGCGATGGACTCAAGAGTCGCCAGCCAGCCGATCGGCCGGACTGCGGACGCCCCGCCCCCCGCGGTTGAGCACATGCGTGTAGATCATCGTCGTCTTGACGTCGTTATGCCCGAGCAACTCCTGCACCGTGCGAATGTCATATCCGTCCTGGAGCAGGTGCGTCGCAAACGAGTGCCGAAGCGTGTGGCACGACGCGCGCTTGCTTATCCCCGCCCGGATGAGCGCGTCGCGCAGGGCCCGCTGGACCACCGTCTGATGCACATGATGACGAAACGACCGCCGCTCCTCACGGTCGAAGAAATCCCGGTCCCCGGGAAAAATCCACTGCCAGGCCCACGACTGCTCCGCCGCCGGATGCTTTCGTGCAAAGGCGCCCGGCAGTTTCACCCTGCCGCGGCCATGGTCCACCTCGACGCCGTGACGGACCCGCAGATCGCGGAGCTGGTCTACGAGTGTGCGCCTCACACACTGCGGCAGAACTGCCACCCGGTCCTTTCCCCCCTTTGCCTGGCGAATCATGATTTCCCCCCGGCTGAAATCGACGTCCTTGACCCGGATTTGCAATGCCTCGAGCAGGCGCAAGCCAGCGCCATACAAAAGAGTGGCGATGACCCGCGGTTGCCCCGGCATTGCCGCGAGGACGGCCTGCACTTCCTCGGGAGAGAGGACGGTGGGCAGGCGTTTGGGACGCTTGGCTCGCACCACCCCCTGCAGCCGGTCCAGCGGCTGTTGCAGCACCTCCTCGTACAGAAAGAGCAGCCCGGCCAGCGCCTGGTTTTGCGTCGCCGGCGCGACGCGGCCGGCAACAGCGAGATCCGACAGAAACGCGTTCACCTCCGGCTCGCGCATCTCCCGCGGGTGCCTCCGGCCATGAAAGAGAACGAAGCGGCGGACCCAGTAGACGTAGGCCTTTTCCGTGTTCGGCGCCAGGTGCCGGGCCCGGGCGGCGTGTCGCACGAGGTCCAGCAGGCGGGGCCGGGTTTGCCCGTATGGCGGCGGCGGGGCCCCTGATTCCCGGCTGAGCCGGGGCTTTTCCGGGTTCTGCGGTCCGAAGGCTTCGTTGGCGTGCATGGCGGTGATCTCCTCACTCCTTTAAAGCGAGAGTCGCCGCCTCCAGGGGCAAAAAAATTCGCAGAGGCCCGGCCGGACCGTCAGGCCCGTACGCGACGCGACCGTCAGGCCCGCACGCGACGTGCCAGGCCGGCAGCCAGCCTGTCCAGCGTGACGCTCCGGTCGTCCAGCCCGATGTGCACGCGGACGATGCTCATTCCCGACTGGTCGGCAAGGCACTTTTTCAGGGCCGCATCGAACTCCCCCTCGGTGCGCACCTCGTACCCGGTGCCGCCACCGAGCACCTGCGGGAGCAGTTGATACTGCCAGGGATTGATGTCGTTGAACGTCCCCTCGTGCAGGAGCCGCTCGGTCCCGTAGCCCTTGTTGTCGAGCACGATCACGGTCACCGACAGCCCACGCCTGACGATCGTGGAAAGCTCCATGCCGGTCATCTGGAAGGCTCCGTCGCCGACGAGGGCGATCACCTTCATGTCCGGCCGGGCGGTCTTGGCGCCCAGCGCCGCCGGCACGGCGAACCCCATCGACGTGTAGTAGGCGGGCGAGATGAATTGCGTCTGGCCGCGGATCACCAGTTCGCTCGATGCGAACAAGGCATCGCCGACGTCCGCGATCACGATCGTCCGGTCGTCGAGCGACTCGTCAAGCCGGCGGACGAGGCGGGTCGTCGTGATCGGCGCGTCGGCGGCGATGGAGAACGGCCCGGCGGCCGCGGCCGGAGCCGGCGGCAGTTGCCGCCGCGCACCGCGCGGCTTCGCGGCCACCAGCGCACGGATGAAGTCTTCCAGCAGCACGTCGTGGAAGTGATGATGGCTGATCCGCAGGTCCTCGCTGTTGGCGAAGATGCTGCGGGTGGCGTCGAGCTTGGCGGTGAAGATGCCGAGGTCGATGTCGGTGAGAATCGTGCCCAGCAGGATTACGCAGTCGCTCTCCTCGACGAACTCGGTCACCTCCGCGCGGCCCATCGCCCCCTCGTAGAGGCCGATGTACAGCGGATGCACCTCGCTGACGACGCTCTTCGCGAGCATCGTCGCGGCGATCGGTATGCCCGACGCCTCGGCGAGCGCGACGGCGTCCGCCTGGAGGCCGTACCGATGCAGCTCGATGCCGGCGATGATCACCGGACTGTGCGCGGCCTCGATCCGCCCCACCGCCTCGCGCACAGCCTCGGCCAGCGCGGCCGGGTCACTCCGCCGGACGGGATGCGTGTACGGACGGATCTGGTCCGGTGCGACCGCCACCATGTCACGCGGCAACTCGAGGTACACCGGCCGCTTGAGACGGTATGCCGTGTCGAGGAGCAGGTCGATGTCGCGAAACGCGGTGGCCGGATCGACGATTTCCCGGCAGGCGGCGCAGATCTTCTCGAAGACCTCCAGTTGTGTCCGCCACTCGCGGACGCGATGGTGCAGGAGCGGATCGTTCGCCCGCTCCCCCATGCCGGGCGCGCCCGAGATCATCACGACCGGGCTCTTCTCCGCATAGGCGCCGGCGACCGAGTTGGCGACGCTCATGCCCCCCACACCGTAGGTCACGCACAGGGCGCCCATGCCGTTCACGCGGGCGTACGCATCGGCCGCGAACCCGGCGCAGTCCTCGCGGGTGCAGTTCACGAGGTCGAGCGGACTGTGCTCCAGCATGCTGTAGAACGAGAGCACGTAGTCGCCCGGCAGACCGAAGACGTGGCGAATCCCGTAGTCGGAAAGCCGCCGGATCAGGTACTGGCCGATCGAGAGACTGGTGACGCTTTCCGACCGTTGCACGGGCGGCCGGGCGGCGGCGGCAGCGAGGCCGTTGTCCAGACTCGAGCCGAGCACGATCGCCATGAGTCACCTCCTGCGCGCACGGGCGGAACGCAACGCGAGCATGACAAGCCAGAAGCCGAGGAACGCCAGCACGCATCCGAACACGATCAGCGGGCGGCGTGGATCGTTGTTCAGTCGCCAGGCACCGAGGGCGAGCACCGCCCCCCAGGCGGCCACCGCCGCCATGATCCCCGCGATCCAGCGGGCGGGAGAATCCACTGTGCGATCGTCGCTGCTCGGTTCCATGTCCCGATTCTAGACCGCATCCGGCTTTGGTGTGGCGCCGGATCGGCAGCGGGCCAGCGGTCCTCGAGCCCGTGGCGAACGCCGGAAGCACCCGTCGTCCACCGAAAACAAAGGCCCCCGGAACGGTCCAGATCCCAGGGGGGCGGGGAACCTGAACCGTTTCCGGGAGCGATTGGTCGGCACGTGTTTTGGGGAGGCCCGCCGGCCGCAGCGGATCCGACGGCAGGCATCCGTGCCACCGTCGGATTCGATCGAGGGCCGTTCGTTGACTCGGCCCTCAGCCTTCAGGCGGGCGGACATTAGGTGCCGTTTCTTCCGGGGTCAATGCCTGTTTCGGCGTCGGAAATGCGGCGTTTCGGGGGCCAGGCACGCGCCAGTCTTTCCCAGCCTGCCCCAGCTTGCGCAGCCGTGTGCCGGCGTTCGTGGGCGTGGGGAGGCAATCCCGAAACGCGTCGGCACGATATGATCCCGCCCGAGGCCGAACCCTGCGGAGAAACGTCGATGACCGGGCAGCGGACGACTGACGACGGGATGCAAGCGGGTGACGTGATCGTGGAGGCGGGGGCACCGCCCACGGCCGCGGCGTGGGCCGCCGCCTTCGCCCGGGGGCTGCCCTACGAGCAGTTTCTCGACCGGCATGCAGACGCCGAGCAGCGTCGCCGCTGGCAGGCCTGCCACGATCGGGTGTCGCTCACGGCCGACCAACGAGCCCTGCTCGCCGGTTTCGTGCGCCGCATGCCGGTGCTGGTGCTCGCCGGCACATGGTGCGGCGACTGCGTCAACCAGTGCCCGATCTTCGACCACTTTGCCAGGGCCGCGTCCGCGATCGACCTGCGGTTTCTCGATCGCGACGCGATTCCGGCCATCGCCGCCCATCTGAAGGTCTGCGGCGGCCAGCGGGTGCCCGTCGCCGCGTTCTTCAGCGAGGACTTCACGCCGATCGTGTTCTATGGCGATCGAACGTTGTCGGCCTACCGGGCGGCGGCCGGCACGCAGCTCGGCGTCAGCTGCCCGAGTGGCGTGCTGCCGCCCGCCGGCGACTCCCTCGCCGCCGTCAGTGCCGACTGGCTGGCCGAGTTCGAGCGCGTGCAACTCATCCTCAGGCTGTCCGGGAGGCTGCGTCAGCTCCACGGCGACTGACGCGGGGGAGCGACCGATGAACAACCGCGAACGCTGGACGGTCTACCCGCTGCTGTTTCTCGCGATCGGCCTGGCCGTCCGCGCCGGCATCGCTTCCCGGGAGCCCTTCGACACCCTGCGGGGCGAGCGGCTCGATGCCGGACAGGTGGTGTGCCGCGAACTCGTCGTCACGGGCAGCGACGGCGTGGTGATCGTCCACATCGGCAGGGTGCGCGACGGTGGCGGCGGGCGGATCGAGGTTCGCGACGCCAAGGGCGTGGACGCGATCGGGTTCGGCACGCTGCCGGAGGATCGCAGCGGCGGCATCGACTTCTTCGATGCCCGCGGTCGGCCGCTGCAGCGCATCAGCGCCGGCAGCGGCGCGGAATGACCACTACGCCCGGAGGGGCTCGAACCCCCAACCCTCGGTTCCGAAGACCGATGCTCTATCCAATTGAGCTACGGGCGCGCTTGCGATGATCGTAGCCTAACCCGGCGGGGTAAAAAATGCCGTCCCCCACCCCGCGCGACGCCGAGCCTTTGACCAGCCCGGCTCCGTCATCGTATACCCACGGGATGCCGCTCATCACGCTCCGAGTGCTCCACGGCGCCGATCGAGGCAGGGTCTTCGACAACCTGCCCACACCCGTCACGATCGGCCGCGAGGAGGGAAACTCGATCCAGCTCAACGACGACCGCATCAGCCGATACCATCTGAAACTCCAGGCCGACAACGAGCAGATCGTGGCCACGGACCTCGAGAGCACCAACGGCACGAAGGTCAACGGCGAGGAAATCCAGGTCAGGATCGTTCGTGACGGCGACATGATCGCGCTCGGCCGGTCGCTGCTGCTCGTCGGCTCGCCGTCCGACATCGAGCGGCGGATCGCGGCCGTGGCCGATGACTCCGCATCCGCCGCCCCGGCCCGGGCCGCGGACATGCGCGAGCGCTTGCGGAACATCGCGGCCCACGATTCCGACGTCGTCGACGACGTGGCCGAGGTCCGGTCGCCGCTGCAGCGCAGCGATCCGCCGTCGTTGCCGTCACGGCTCAGTCCGGCCCAGGCGGCGGAGACCTGCGAACTGCTCGAATGGGTTCAGGGCGTCCTGCGCCGCGCCAGTGAGTCGGCCGTACTGCGGCCGGGTTTCGACCGCGTCGACCTGGGCTTCGCGGAATGGCAGGCCCTGCTCGATCTCCAGGCGCGGCTGGCCGAACTCCTCCGGCAGATCGGCATGCCCGCTTCGGACTGACGTCGCCGCCGGCTACAATCCGTGTCACCTCCGCGGAGCCCACGGATGAGCACGCAGCCGTTCGCCCACCTCCATTGCCACAGCCACTACAGCCTGCTCGACGGAGCGAGCCCCATCGATCGGCTCGTGTCGCGCACGGCTGAACTGGGCATGAATGCCCTGGCGCTCACCGACCATGGCAACCTGCATGGGGCGCTGGAGTTCTACCAGGCAGCCCGCGCCGCCGGCCTCAACCCGATCATCGGGTACGAGGCCTACATCGCGCCGGGGAGCCGGTTTCAGAAGGACGCCGGCAGCCAGCGCGATTCCAGCTATCACCTCACGCTCCTCGCTCGGGACCGCACCGGGTTCGCCAACCTGCTCAAGCTCGCCACCCAGGCCTGCCTGGAGGGTTTCTATTTCAAGCCCCGGATCGACCGTGAACTCCTCGAGCAGTACGGCGAGGGACTGATCTGCCTGTCGGGCTGCCTGTCGGGCGAGTTCAGCCGGTCCCTTATCGGCGCCGCCCGCGAGCAGCGCGAGTCGCTGGCCCAGGCCCGCGAGATCGCCGGCTGGTTCCAGAGCCGGTTTCCCGATCGCTACTTCATCGAGATCCAGGACAACGGCCTGGCGGTGCAGCGGCAGGTGACCGACGTGGCCCTGGAGATCTCCCGGGAGCTGGGCATTCCGCCGGTGGCGACCTGCGACTGCCACTACGTCAACCGCGAGGATGCCGAGGCCCAGGACATCCTGCTGTGTGTCAACACCGGCCGGTTTCGCAACGACACCACGCGCATGCGGATGGACTCCAGCGAGTTCTATCTGAAGAGCCCTGCGGAAATGTACGAAGCCTTCGCGGGCATCGACCGCGGACTGGTGGCCGATGCGGTGGGCCGCAGCCAGCAGATCGCCGACTCGGTCGCCATCGATCTCGAACTCGGCAAGCGGCACTTCCCCGGCTTCGACGTCCCCGAGGGACGCACCGCCAGCGAGGAATTGCGCCGCCTTTGTCTTGCCGGTCTTGCCGACCGCTATGCCGCGGTGCCGAAGCGCTGGGTGGACGATCCCCGGGCCGAAGGCGGCCGCACGCTGCACCCCACGGTGCTCGATCGGCTCGATCGGGAGCTCGGCGTGATCGACACGCTCGGCTTCGCCAGTTACTTCCTCATCGTCTGGGACTTCGTTCGCCACGCCCGCGAACGCGACATTCCCGCGGCCGCCCGCGGATCGGGCGTGGGCGCGATCGTCGCCTACGCCCTCCACCTGTCGCACGTCTGCCCGTTGGAATACGACCTTCTCTTCGAGCGGTTTCTCGACGTCAACCGCCGTGAGGCGCCCGATATCGACATCGACTTCTGCAAGGAGCGGCGCGGCGAGGTCATCGAGTACGTCAAACGCCGCTACGGCGAGGCCAACGTCGCCCAGATCGGGACCTTCGGCACACTGGCGGCGAAGGCGGCGATCCGCGACGTCGGCCGGGCCCTCGGTCTGGC
The DNA here is from genome assembly GCA_014192425.1 of Planctomycetia bacterium. Taxonomy (NCBI): domain Bacteria; kingdom Pseudomonadati; phylum Planctomycetota; class Planctomycetia; species Planctomycetia bacterium. The sequence continues at coordinate 7,320 of BJHK01000010.1, forward strand.
CGTTCCGCGTGTCGACCAGATCGTGGCCCTCGTGCCCGACCAGCTCAACATCTCCCTCGACAACGCCTCGGCGCCCGGCACGCAACTGGCCAGCGCCTGCGAGGCCGATGCCGAGATTCGCGAAGTCGTCCGCTTCGCCAGACAGATCGAGGGCCTGGCGCGGAACGTCGGCACCCACGCCGCCGCGGTGGTGATCGCCGACCGGCCGCTCGTCGAGTACGTCCCGCTGCAGCGCGTGACGGGCCGCGAGGAAGTGATCACGCAATGGGCGATGGGCGACGTGGAACGTGCCGGCCTGATGAAGATGGACTTCCTCGGCCTGCGCTACCTGACGGTGGTCGCCAAGACGCTCGACATCATCGCCGCCACGGGAGGCGTCCGCCCCGATCCGCTCGCTTTTCCTCTCGACGACGCGGCGACCTTCGCCACGCTCTGCCGCGGTGAGACGAAGGGCATCTTCCAGCTGGAGAGCGGCGGCATTCGCGACCTGCTCCAACGGATGAAGCCCGATCAGTTCCTCGACATCGTGGCGGTCAACGCCCTGTACCGCCCCGGGCCGCTCGAGGGGGGCATGGTGGACGAATACGTGGCCGTCAAGCACGGCCGCAAGCGGGCCGAGTTCCTCCACCCCGTGATGCGCGAGGTGCTCGCCGAGACCCATGGCGTGATGGTCTACCAGGAGCAGGTGATGCGGATCCTGGAGCGGCTGGGGGGCATCGAGCTCTCCTCCGCCTACACCTGCATCAAGGCGATCAGCAAGAAGAAGCTCGAGACCATCGCCGCCTTCCGCGAGCAGTTCGTGGCGGGTGCCCAGGCCCAGGGGCTGTCCCGGCAGCAGGCCGAGGAGGTGTTCGCGCTGATCGAGAAGTTCGCCGGCTACGGCTTCAACAAGAGCCACTCCACCGCCTACGCTCTGCTCGCCTGGCAGACGGCCCACCTCAAGACGCACCACCCCGTCGAGTTCATGGCGGCCCTGCTCTCGGGCGACATCACGGGCCGCAATTTCAAAAAGAAGGACCCGCTCGTCGAGCACGTCGAGGACTGCCGCCGGATGGGCATCGAGGTGACGCCGCCCGACGTCAACGCCTCGATCGCCGACTTTTCCGTGGCGGGCGGGCGAATTCTGTTCGGCCTCGCGGCGATCAAGGGCTGCGGCGTCCAGGCCGCCGAGGCGATCGCCGCCGAGCGGGCCCGCGGCGGGCCGTATCGCGACCTCCCCGACTTCTGCAGCCGGCTCGATCCGTCGGTCGTCAACAAGACCGCCATCGAGAACCTCGCCAAGGCCGGGGCGCTGGACGCCCTCGGCGGTCACCGCGGCAGCCTGCTCGCCGGCGTCGAGCGGGCGATGGTTGCCGGTGCCAGTCAGTTGGCCGACCGTAAGAGCGGGCAGAAGAGCCTGTTCGACGCGGACGACGAGCCCGCGGCGCCGCCGGGTGCTCCGGCGGCCGGGCTGCCCGACGTGCCCGCGCTCTCCGATCTCGAGATGCGGTCGAACGAGAAGGAGGTGCTCGGCTACTACGTCCACAGCCATCCGCTCGCTGAGCATCGCGACATGCTCGACACGATCTGCACGAATTCGTCCACCACTCTCGGGCGCGTGAAGGCCAAGGGCGAGGTCATCGTCGGCGGGCTCGTGGCGGCGCTGAAACTCTCCAACACCAAGCAGGCCCGGCCTGGCTCGACGCACACGCGATACGCGATGTTCGACCTCGAGGACATGGACGGGCTCGTCCGCACCATCTGCTGGCCCGAGGACTACGCCCGCCTCGGCGAGCACATCCGCCCCGACGCCGTGATCGTGGTGGCCGGCTCGATCGACCGCCGGGCCGGCAGCGAGGAGACGAACCTGGTCGTCAATCAGATCGTGCCCATCGCATCCGTCGGCGGCCTGCCGGCCCGCAGCGTCACCGTCAAGCTCTCGGAGGGGGTTCATGACGAGGCGACGCTCGACCGACTCGCGGAGATCGTGCGCGGGCATCCCGGACGCGTTCCCTTGCGGATGGTCATCGAACTGGCCGCCGGGAGCCGCGTGCTCATGGAGGCCGACAGGCACCGGGTGGCCTGGTCGGGCGAGTTGCGGATGGCGCTCGTCGACCTGCTCGGGCCTGGCACGGTGCGGGCCGCCATCGACCTCGGCGGCCGTCGGGAGCAGGAGTCTGCCCGCCGGGGTGCCGGCCGGGCCGCAGGGGTGGCCTGACCGGCGGAGTTTTGACAGTCGGCCGGACGGGTTTTACGATCCAATCATCGGCGTTTCTCCGCCGGTGAACCTGTGGGCGGTCTGTAACGGCTCCGAAGAAAATGCGGAATGGTCGGGCAGCCCGCGACCGATCTTCCCGAGACGGGCCGGCCTGAAGGCTTCGCTCCGAGGTTCCTCAGCTTCCACTCCCCTCAGCACGAACGGGACGTTCCTCCGATGACGCGATCCAAGACGACTGCTGCCGTGCGTGGTTTTCTCGTGGCCATCGCCATGGTCGTGGCCTGCGTGCAGCAGCCGGCTTGGGCGCAGATGGGCGGCGGTATGGGTGGCATGGGCGGCGGCGGCATGGGCGGCGGCATGGGCGGCGGCGGCATGGGCGGCGGCGGCATGGGCGGCGGCGGCATGGGCGGCGGTATGGGCGGCGGTATGGGCGGCATGGGCGGCGGTATCGGCGGCGTTTTCGTCGATGCCGATGGCGTGCTACGCGCGACGAGCGTCCGCGACGCCGGGCTGGCGGCGGAGCAGCGCAAGGCCGCCCTCGCGCCGCTCGCCGGCGACCTGCAGAAAGCGGCAAAGCTCCGCAAGGTCGCGCTCTCCCGGCTGGAGGCGAGGGTCCGCCAGGCTGCCGCAGCCGGGCAGCAGATTCCCGACGAGATCGCGAAACTCGCGGGACTGACACGGATCCAGTACGTGTTCATTTATCCGGCGGCCGCCGGTCGCCCGGGCGAGATCGTGCTCGCCGGCCCGGCTGAGCCGTGGTTCGCCGACGCCGCCGGCCGCGTCATTGGCCTCGAAACCGGCAGTCCCACCCTCCTGCTCGAGGACCTCGTGGCGGCGGTCCGCGGGTTCTCACCGGGGCAGCCCCAGGACCGGGTCCTGAGCTGCTCGATCGACCCGACCCGGGAGGGGCTGGCCGCGATGCAGGAGTTTCTGCGCAAGACCGGCCGCGTGAACCCCAAGGGCGGACAGGAGGCGATCGTCGCCGGTCTCGTCCGCTCGCTCGGCCACCAGACCGTCACCGTGCAGGGCGTCTCCCCGCGGACGCATTTCGCCCAGGTCATGGTCGAGGCCGACTACCGCATGAAGCTCATCGGCATCGGCCTGGAGCGGCCGCCGGTCGCCATGAGGTCATGGATCGATCTGGCCAGCGCCGGGTCGATCGCGGCCAACGCCTTGCAGCGCTGGTATTTCGTCCCCGACTACACGTGCATTCGCGTCTCGGAGGACGACCGCGCCATGGAACTCGTCGGACGCGGGGTCAAGCTCTGCTGCGCCGACGAGGTGGTGCTGCCGGACGGACGGCGGCTCGACGCCAACAAGGCCAGCGGCGCGAGCAAGCAGTTCACGGAGACGTTCACGAAGAAGTATGCCGAGATCGCGGCCCGCAACCCGGTCTACGCCCAGTTGCGGAACCTCATCGACCTCGCCGTGGTGGCCGCCTTCATGCAGCAGCATGACGCCTACGGCTTGGCCGGCTGGGACGCCGCCACGTTGCGGGACGAGAAGGCGTTCACGATCGAGCGGTACAACGCGCCGGAGAAGGTGGAGCCGGCGATCAACGCCGTCTGGCGTCAAAACCGGCTCCTGACCCCGATCGGTGGCGGCGTCATGGTGCAGCCGCGGATGGCACTCGATCCCGCGAACATTCTCGCCGACGAGACGGGCGCGGTCGGCAAGGCCCATGAAACTGCGGCCGCGCTGCCCGAGGGCCGCTGGTGGTGGGACTGAGTTCACGGATCAGGCGAAGCCTCGCCATCCTGCCGCGCCTTGCTTGGCCGGCCTCCGCCGGCTCTTGAAGGCCCGCCCTCCGGTCGGGCAGGTCGCCGCGCTGCACAGGCGTGGGCGTGGTTTGCAGCCCAACCCGCCGGCGGACGGCAGAAGTCTCGTCGCTGAGGCAGGATAGCCTCACGCTCCTCGAGCTTCCGCCGATCCTCCGGCTCCAACCCTCGCAGCACCATGGAGCCGTGCTTCGCACGGCGACCGTAAGCCGGAGCAGACGCTATGTCGGCTGCGACGGCGCGAAAGTCAGCAAGCCTCACGCTCCTCGAGCTTCCGCCGATCCTCCGGCTGCGACCAACCGACGTCGCTACAAACTGCCGGGCTACGCCCGGCAGGGAGCCGGGCTTTGCCCGGCGACCGCAAGCCGGAGCAGACGCTATGTCGGCTGCGACGGCGCGAAAGCCTGCCCAGTGGCCCAACCCGCCGGCGGACGGCAGAAGTCTCGTCGCTGAGGCAGGATAGCCTCACGCTCCTCGAGCTTCCGCCGATCCTCCGGCTCCAACCCTCGCAGCACCATGGAGCCGTGCTTCGCACGGCGACCGCAAGCCGGAGCAGACGCTATGTCGGCTGCGACGGCGCGAAAGCCTGCCCAGTGGCCCAAGCCGCCGGCGGACGGCAGAAGTCTCGTCGCTGAGGCAGGATAGCCTCACGCTCCTCGAGCTTCCGCCGATCCTCCGGCTCCAACCCTCGCAGCACCATGGAGCCGTGCTTCGCACGGCGACCGTAAGCCGGAGCAGACGCTATGTCGGCTGCGACGGCGCGAAAGTCAGCAAGCCTCACGCTCCTCGAGCTTCCGCCGATCCTCCGGCTGCGACCAACCGACGTCGCTACAAACTGCCGGGCTACGCCCGGCAGGGAGCCGGGCTTTGCCCGGCGACCGCAAGCCGGAGCAGACGCTATGTCGGCTGCGACGGCGCGAAAG